>DATDOR010000663.1:0-9124 GCA_035293165.1 Anaerolineales bacterium
CCCATGTCTAAACAAATTGCCTTCGGCTGGTACGGCGGAAAGTTCAGCCATTTGGATTGGCTGTTGCCTCTGCTTCCCGAAACTACCCATTATTGCGAACCATTTGGAGGGTCAGCAGCTGTGCTTATCAACCGGAAACCCTCTCCGGTAGAAACGTATAACGACATAGACGGGGAAGTGGTCAATTTCTTCCGCGTCCTGCGGGATCAAAAAGAAGAATTGTTAGAAGCAATTGGGCTGACCCCATTTTCCAGAGAAGAGTTGCGAATCGCCGTCAATGGGAAGACAGAAAACTTATCCGACTTGGAACGCACACGGCGGTTTTTCGTCCGTGCGCGGCAGGTGCGAACGGGGTTGGCACAAACGGCGAGTGAAGGACGGTGGGCGCATTGCAAATTGACGACGCGGGCAGGTATGGCCGGGGCAGTTTCGCGGTGGTTGGGGAGTGTGGAGGGGCTATCGGAGATTGCCCAACGCCTGTTGCGGGTGCAAATCGAAAATGCGCCAGCCCTTGAAGTGATTCAGCGGTTTGACAGTCCTGAAACGCTGTTTTACTGTGACCCGCCTTATGTCCACGAATCCCGCTCAGACACGAATGCCTACGCGTATGAAATGACGGATCGCGAACATCGTGAACTGTCGGAGGTCCTGCACCGGGTCGAAGGTAAAGTTGCCCTTTCAGGCTATCACAGCGATTTGATGGATGAGTTGTATGGGGATTGGAAAGCGATTGAAGGGCCCAGGAAATTGGCGCACTCCACCAATACGCGGCCAGATAATCTCAAGCAGGAACGAACCGAAGTACTTTGGGTCAATTATGAAGTGGGTGCGGTTACGGAATATCGAGGGAAAGAAGAATGGCTTGAACCGCTCATGTTAGATGATCAAAGGCTCTCTCAGGTGTTTCTGGGGTAGTATTTTGCAATGTGATGACTGCATATTTGCGGGCTTAATTCACTATAATCAAGTGGAAGGAGAGTAAGTAATGTACCTGTTTGAAGCTATCTTGAGCGTTAGCCTGGAAAATATCGAATTTGAACTCAGAGGGCATACCTTTATCGAGTGGTCAAGTTTTATCTTGAATCCACGGCGGTTACGGGGAAGTGATTTTTTGATGCGTTGGTCACAGGGTGTATGGAGTGAAGAGCGTATGATTCAGGCGGTCAATGGCACAAATGAATTTTTTGCAATGCCGTATGGCCCAAGCAGTACTGCACCCGAAGATGACGTGAGAGAATTCGAACTCTACTTTGAACGTCTCGAAGCAGCAGGTTTAAGAGATGTGAAACGCCCTGATCTGTTAGTCTTTAGACAAAACGAACAAACCAATATAGAAAATCTTGTTACTAGACTTGGTGGGGTTTCTGAATTACCCTTCACATCAGAAGATAATCAAACTATCCAAGAGATTCTGGGGAAGGCTGTAATTGCCGTTGAGTGTGAAAATAGTCTCTGGAAGGGTAAAATGATGCCTGATTATGGAGTTGAATTGCGACCCCAAAAACGTTTAGAAGGTAAACCTGGTTTAAAGATAAGAGCCGTGTTGCCTACGATTATCATGAAGGAAGAAGATCGCGAACGTTTACACACATGGGAACGCGAGAACAGAGTTCCCATCCACATCTGGCATGTGTTTTTTGATGTAGCCTATGGGCTTGCACTTCAAGAAGCACAAAGGTTAATCGATGAGGGGTATATTTTGCCGACCGACCAGATTTTTCAAGCTCCTGGTGGGGCAACCACGAAAAAATCTCTCTACAAATTTTATTATCACTACGGATACCCACTTGGTGATTCAATCGAAGAACCAAGTTTATCTGCCCGTCACATTGTGGATAAAAACGGGCATATTTTGCCTTATGTCCATTTCGAGGGTGGTAGAATGTCCTTGAGAATGGAAACCCTAGATATACTGAGAACGATTGCAGATGGATAAAATCAATTTTTACAAACTCCCTTCCTCAGGCGAAGAGAGAGAAACCCTCAGAGTAAAGGGGCAATTCTGGACACCGGATTGGATTGCCGAAGCGATGGTGGAATATGTGCTTGCTGATAAACCTACTGAACTTTTCGATCCAGCAGTAGGGGCGGGAGCATTTTTCCGAGCAGCGAAAACAGTAGCTAGAGAAAAAGGGCTTTATCTTACGCTGACAGGGATGGACATTGACCCTTCTGCATTGGCTCAAGCTCTTGAATATGGTCTTAATCAGCCTGATATCGATAATGTAAAGATTGGGGATTTTGTTTTAAATCCCCCTCAAAATAAATTATCTGCAGTTGTTGCGAATCCCCCTTATATTCGTCATCACCGTATTTCAACAGAGGATAAAGCGAAACTCAAACAGATCAGTTTGCAAACGATTGGAAAAACACTCGACGGCAGAGCAGGTCTACATATTTATTTTCTCATTCGTGCCCTTTCTTTGTTAGAGGAAAATGGCAGGCTAGCATTTATCATGCCAGCAGATACTTGCGAGGGAAAATTTTCTTTGAAACTTTGGGGCTGGATTTCCAAAAATTTTACTTTAGAAGCGGTTATCACATTTGCTCCCGAAGCATCCCCATTTCCCAATGTAGATACGAACCCAATTATCTTTTTCATTCGCAAATCAGAACCGCAAGAAAAATTTTTATGGGTGAGATGTCTTGAAGGACAGACTGATATATTGAAAGAATGGGTGCGTTCGGATTTTTGTTGCACATCTCAAAAAAAGATTTCAGTTATTGAACGTTATCTATCAGAGGGAATCGCCACTGGATTATCCAGGCCCCCTGTCACAGAGAAAATGAGCAAATATGTATTAGGAGATTTTATTCAAGTCATTCGTGGCATTGCTACCGGTGCAAACGAGTTCTTTTTTATGACGGAGGAACAAGTAAAAAAAGCTGGCATTCCCAAAAAATATTTTGTAAGAGCCATTGGGCGAACGAGAGATGTTCCTGGAAATGAAATCACTGAGGAAACGTTAACTTCTCTACAAGAGAAAGGGCGGCCAACGATGCTATTATCGCTCAATGGTGATCCACTAGAGTCTTTTCCTGATTCATTGAGGAAATATTTGGATGAGGGAGAAGAAAAAAATTTACCAAACCGACCACTCATTTCGCAGCGGAAACCCTGGTACAAAATGGAATCTCGCACAGTCCCCCCATTTTTATTCGCCTATTTGGGACGGCGTAATTCAAGGTTCATTCGCAATACTGCCAAAATCTTGCCTTTAACAGGATTTCTTTGTATCTATTCTAAAAGTGAAAAAGTAAACCTTGACCAGCTTTGGAAAATTCTCAATCATCCAGATTTAGCTGCGAATCTCTTTATGATAGGTAAATCATATGGGGATGGGGCAATAAAAGTAGAACCGCGTGGTTTAGAAAAGTTACCCATTCCAGAAAATGTCATCAATGAATCAGGGATGCCAACTCAGTTGCGACTGTTTGAAGATAAACAATCGTTTAATGCCGAAACCTATCCAAAAAGAAAGCGGAAAAGAAAATAGACAAATCGGTATTCCCTTTTACCTGGGAACCAAACACCACCCCGTAAGCAATGCCGACCCCCGTTTTGGTGAGTTGTTGCAAGTATTTTCTTACGATACCGGTAATGGATTCAGGAACCATTGGGACACCTTTTCAGTTTTGAGAATTATATAGGATGATTGCGAGGAATTCTCTGAGGTGGGGTGGACTTTATTCAGGGCAATATCAATGGGAAAGCGCAACATTGGAAGTCCACCCCACCTGGTTTCGCCATGTTTAGAATTGCTGGGAGTTTATTCCCAGCAGTATATCCAGCCGAATTTTTCTGGTACGATAAGTCACCCCACATCAATCCATTCCCCCCAGAGCACCCCATGAAAACACCTCGCAACCCCTCGCTCTTATTCGCCGGAGAAATCCTCGCCGGCGCACTCACCGGATTCGATGACCTGATCGGGGTGTTATCCGCCGAGCTCATTGGCTACCCACTGGGCGTGGCGGTCGGAAACTAATTCTTCAACCGTCGGCTTTGAGGATACGCGTCCTTTTGGCTGGCGTTGGCGGGGCAGCGAGCACGGCACGGTGTTGACGCACGTGTTGGGAGTCTGAATGAGCAAGATGCGATGCACTTTGAAGGCAAAGTTGCTTGGACTGCTCCGACTCACGTGCGTGACATTTTTCGTACTAGAGGAACTCGCCGTTTAAGGCTCGCGAGTCAGGAGGCGGCAGTTGGGTTGAGCTTGTGGAAAATCCGCTTGTATTGTGAGTTCAAGAATATATTCGAAGAAACCGGCAAAGCGAACAGAGGCAGATTGTCATACCACAACGATGACAATCTGCCTCTTGAATTTTAGTTAATAGTGATTTATAATGTTTATACTATTAAAATAGTTAAACCATTAAACTGGAGATTCGCTTGAAACTTAACCGCCGTGAACGCCTTCGGGTAGCAACTTACGAAGAGATCAAATCTGTTGCGTGGCGGCAGATCGCCGAATTCGGCGCGCCCTCTTTTTCCTTAAACGCGATTGCACGCGAGATGGGCATGACCACTCCTGCGCTCTATCGCTACTACCAGGACCGCAATGACCTGGTAACTGCCCTCGTCGAAGAAGCGTTCGATTCCTTTGCAGATGCACTGGAAGCAGCGCGTGACGCCTGTCCACTCGATGATCACGCCGGGCGGTTTCGCGCCATCGGGCTTGCATACCGGCAATGGGCAGTTACCTATCCACAACGGTTCATCCTAATTTTCGGCACACCAATCCCAGGCTACAAAGTATCGGGCAATCCCGGCACGGCTGCCCAGCGCAGTTTCCTGGTCCTGGTCGGTGTGATCGGCGAAGCATATCAAGCTGGAAAATTCCACCTCTCTCCCGGTTACGAGGCAATGACCCCTGCCCTGCTGGCGCGCCTGGAAGTTTTCCGCCAAATGGGTATGCCGTACCCTCCAATCGTTATGCAACTGGCGCTGGCATCCTGGAGCTGGATACACGGCCTGACCTCGCTGGACGTTCTCGGTGAGCTGCCATCCTTTCTCGAAGACAATGTGGATGACTTTGTTCGCTTCGAGCTGCATGCGTTCATGGAACGCCTGGGACTGGGATAAACCGCTAGTTGTATTGGTTCCCTGGCGAAATCGGCTGGAGGCAGCAGGCCAGGCAATTCAACGTCCAGGGGTAACTGGGCGCACGGCCCTATGAGGGCCAGTAAAGGAGATGTTAAAATGAATATAAGTCAATGGATGACAGGGACGGACTCTGGTACCTGGCAGTGGTTATCCTGGTAATCCGCATGCCGCGAATATCCCAAGCCAAGACAAATTAATAGATATTGTATTCGTCAACGAAAGTGTGAACAACGAGATTCCCGAAAAAAAGGTGTGTTTGGGGGTGTACACCCCCAAACACACCTTTTTTTCGGGTGTTCATACTACTGTTGACCAAAACACAAATTAATAGATATCCTCACTCGTCGTTTAAGGCTCGCGAGGCGGAGAGGCAGAGGACCTGCAGACTACCATATAGCGTGTCGAGTAGTAGAGGGCGATATGCTACGATTGAATGGATGCTTGAGGTCTCACCGGGTTGACGGGCAATTGCAGATAAAACGTACTGCCCGGGAAATGGTTTTCATCATACCCCGAACTTTCCACCCAAACTCTCCCACCATGCGCCCGCGCTACGCCGCGTACAATCGCCAGCCCCAAACCAGGGCCACCGCCCTTGAACGTCGTTTTGCCGGAGGAATGAATCGCGACGTCGCCCACTTGATAAAACTTTTCAAAAACCAGTTCATGGTGTTCGGCGTCCAACCCAATGCCCGTATCCTTCACGCTGACCTCCACGCCGGGCGCGTCATTTTCCAACGTGATCGGGCGTGTGCCCAAGATTACTTTTCCGCCATCGGGCGTGTACTTGATGGCGTTGACAACGAGGTGGTACAAGGCTTTATGAATCAAGGTCGGATCGGCCTGAATGTTGGGGAGGTCCGGATCATGCTCGACGGTGAGTTCAATCCTGCGTTCCGCGGCGGCTTCCACAAAATCGTGCGCCAGGTCATTAATGAGCCGCTTCAACGGCACGGGGATGATGGCGACCTTGAGCGTCTCGTTGTCGATGCGTGTCACATCCAGCATCGTATTGACCACTTCGTGCATGCGGCCAGCGCCTTTGGCGATCCCATCCATCACTTCGGTCAGCGTGGAGTTTGCTTTAATATCCAGGAAGGAGCGCAGGACGTTGACGTAGCCCATCAGGACGGTCAACGGCGTGCGGAGTTCGTGCGCGGCAACTTGAATGAACTCCAGTTTATTGCGGTCCAAATGGCGCAATACATTATTCGCTCTTTTCAAATCCTCTATCGCCAGCTGATCGTTTTCGCGCAGCCGATCCAATGTCGTGCGGATGATTTCGATTGCCATGCGCGGGCTTCGTCTGAGCATAGCCTCAAAATCCTTTTTCCCCATTTCCAGTACGGTGCAGTCGCCGGATGTGCGCACGGTTGCCGCGCGCGGGGCATTCTGTATCAACGCCATCTCACCGATCAAATCCCCCCTGCCCGCTATGCGCAGAACGTGCTCGCCTTCCTGGTCGCCGATTTTCTTCGTGATCACCGCATTACCATTGGCGATGATATAGAAAACATCCTCGTATGCGCCTTCCTGGCATAAAATATGGTCTGGCAGATACGTGCAAAGCCGGGTAAGCGTTGCCATCTCCTGCAACTCGTCCTCCTCCAGGTCTTTAAATGCCAGGCGCAGGAGAGAGACTTTATCAAAGGTAGGTGTTTCGTCCATTGCAATACAGTATAACCATGACCGGGGTAGGTGACAACATTGATAGGCTTACCACTTCGTTGCACGTCGGATTTGGTCGTACAATATGACATAGTATTATTACGTGGATGCGTTGTAATCGCATCGTCTCATTTCAAAAAGGTTTTTCTGATGACACACGACAAAAAACGACCCAAAGGCTGGCTGGTTGGCAAACAACAGATAGATGACTGGCTGGCGATTGCCCAGGTGCAGATGACGCGGCAGGAGTACGAGAGGGCGTTGCGTACTGCCAGGCGAATTTTGAAGTACATCCCCAAAAAAGACCCCGTTTATGCCGAAGCGCTGGGGCTGATCGGAATGGTGTTTGCCTTGCGGAAAGACTTTGAGTTGTCCTTCCAGACATTAAGCCAGGCCATAGAAATCAATCCAAAGGATGCTTATTTGTGGTACAACCGCGGGCTTGCCGCGCGTTTTACTTCCCGTTCCGGTCTGTCTTTGCGGGATTTTGAACAGACCGTGCATCTGGTCGGGCAGGGCGAAATGGCGGTGAAATTCCAGGAGGAAGAAAAGTTCGCCCGCCAAATTGCAGAATCAGAACGGGCATTACGGGGCCAGGATTTCACGCTCGATCAGTTGATCGAACAACAAGCGCTTTTTCAGCAAGGCAATACCCTCTCCACACAGGGAAAATGGCAGGAAGCCGAAGCGTGTTTCCGCCAATCCATTGCGATGGGAGATTGCCTGCCTCAGCCGTGGGGCAATTTGGGGATTTGCCTTGCAATGCAAAAGCGTTTCGATGAGGCCGAAGCGGCCTACAAACGGGCACTCGAAATTGACCCGAAATATGAGCGGGCCAAAGAACATTTGATGAACCTGGCTAATATGCGCGCATACCCGGACGACATGCCGGAATTTGCAATCACCTCCCCCTTCCAAGGCGTAAAAACCGGTCTCACGATCATCAAAGAATAAGCCTTTCCCCTCAACAAATCATCGCAAGAGAAATCCCAATGGCCAGAAAACCAGCCATCCCCCTAGAAATCAAAGAAGAAGTCTTCAAAATTGTGGAGGAATTCAATCGCAAACACTTTTCGCAAAAACAGCATCCGCTCATCCGGATGCTATATTCCAACCCGAAACGCGGGTACGTAGCCCGGTTTAAGGGCAAATTCCTGTACCTGGACCACACAGATTACGGAAGGGCCTCCGAAATCTGCCGCCTCACCTGGAAGGGACAAATGGACCATTGGGACTTTGCAATTTACCGGCATACGCGCAATTTTTACGATCCCGATGAGTGGATGTTCCCCGGAGCACAACACGTAGACGGCACGGTGGAAGGCGCGATGAAAGCCGGAATGGAAGCGTATCCCATGTAAATTTCGATGCGCGCAAATGACATGACCGACAAAAATACCCCTCGTCAAGCCCTCTACCAATCCTTCAAAGGCCGCCCAGGCCCGTGCCCGCGCTGCGGCAGCGAGTTAATCAACGAATATCAGGTCTATGCAGTGGCAACGCGGCAGGGCAAACGGATGGCCGATTCTCTTATCATCAGCGGCGATTTTGGGTGGTTTTGTAAGGCATGTCCAACCGTTGTCATCAACCGGGATGGGGTGGGGGAAATGCTCGGTTTTCAAAAAAGCGGGTGGAATGTCGGGTCGGAATACACGGTTTTGGGCATTGTTGACCTGGATGCCGTTCCGGCTGGCAAGCGTCACCTGCCGATTGGAGATCCCAGAAATCCCATGCCCTTGATTAAGTTTAGCCACACGTCTCAAACCACAAATCGGAAACGCCTTTCCGCCCCTTCAGACTCAACGAATCGTCCCAGGCGGAGAAGAAAAAAGAGAACAGAGAAAGCGCAGGAGGACCTCACCCCGACGCGTTCCGAAACACCTATCTTGAAACTCCTTGCAGACCTATACGAACAACACCACCCTTACGCGGTATCCCCAAATAGGGAAATTCCGCCAGATAGTCCGTGTGTGGAACCACCAAATCGTCTTTCATCTTCCCCTGAGTGATAATCCCTACGAGATTATCTACGATATCATCTGTGAGTTTTCGACCATTGGGGTAGCCCTCTGCGCTTGTGTAATTGTAGGGCAAAATATCCGGTAGCCACTCCAGAGCGAGTGCCGTTGCCTCCGGCTCGCCATAACCGAACGTCTTAAACATGGCCACATATTGAGCAAAGAAGCGCTCCCGCTGTTGCGCTGGTGGAGTCGTGTTGGTGTCTGCCCCCTGCCGGAGAACATTGTTTCCGGGGCGGCCCATTTGATTGACTGAGGTCAATGTGCCATGCGCCAGGGCCATTGTCCGCCCCCAGATACCGATCTGCTGATAGGGACCAAGTGCGGTGTT
>DATDOR010000664.1:0-4560 GCA_035293165.1 Anaerolineales bacterium
CTTGCCAGCATCCCGATCCCCACGCCAGCCCCTGAGCAGGCCGTCCGCATTCAGATTTCAGCCATTGGGGTGGATGCGCCCATCGTGCAAGGCGATGGGTGGGAGCAATTAAAGAAAGGGGTGGGCCAGAATATCGGTACGGCCAACCCCGGACAGCGAGGCAATCTCGTGCTCTCCGCACACAACGATATTTTTGGGGAAATTTTCCGTTTCCTGGATCAACTCAAACCGGGCGATACGGTGGTGATCTACTCTAATCAGCGGTCATACACCTATGTGATCACGGGTTCGAAAATCGTCGAACCCACACAGGTTGAAGTGATGGCTCCCACCAGCGACGCCTCCGCCACCCTCATCTCCTGCTACCCTTACCGGGTGGACGACAAACGCATCGTTGTCACAGCGAAGTTGCAAGACTCCTAGATTTTTTCGGTTACTTCTTACTCTGGCTGAGTAGTTACATTTTTTCTATAACCCAAAAATGGGACAGGCCGAATCCCCGCAAGGGTGTTTTCTCCATTCCCTGTAAGACCGCGCGCAGCACACGTCCAAACGGCCCAAACCGGGCAATAATATTGTCGTACGCACCGAAAATGATGGTTTTTGTGATGACCCGGATAGCCAACCCCTCAAACAACTTCTGCAACCCCCGCGCCGTATACACGCGCACATGGGGAGCGAGCCGGTCCCGAATGGGGGTGGGCAGCCAATTGACGAATGGCTTGTTTCCGAAGTGGTACCTCCCCTGCCAGTAAATGCCGTGTGTTTCAAATGGATAGCCCCGGTTCGGGCAGAATAACACGATGCGCCCTCCTGGTTTGAGCGTCCGCACCATCTCGCATACCGCGTCCCGGTCGTTTTGGACATGCTCAATCACTTCATGACTCAAGATTAAGTCAAACCTGTTGTCAGGAAAGGGCAGGTATTCCCCGGCTGCCTGCACGAGTTTGTCGCCGCGCATTTTGGCCTGCTGCACTTGCTCGAAATCGTACTCCAGCCCGAAAACTTTTCCCCCAAGCGGAGTCAAGTGCGCGACATACTGGCCGATGCCGCAGCCGTTGTCGAAAACCAACCCCTTAATCCGATCTCCGGCAGCATCCAAAATCATTTGGAGACGGCGGTCTTGCCCCGCTCTCCAAACTAATGATGGGACGCCTAATTGGGCTGCTTTATCCACAATGATCACTTCCTCCCCCAATGAATCGCAATCGTCCCAAACATCAGTCGCTTAAAGCCGATCTCTTTGAAACTTGCATCTATCATGCGCACCGCCAATTCCTCTGCGCTTAAAAAGCCTTTCGTCGTATCCGGCAAATACGTATAGGCTTCCGAATCCCCGGCGATCATCCGTCCTAGCGTAGGAATAATTTTATTTAAATGAAAACGGATGAATGGCGCCAAGATATTTTCCGGGGGACGGGTGGTGTCAAGGATAACGATACGCCCGCCGGGTTTGAGGACGCGGCGCTGCTCGGCCAGGGCGCGAGGCAGGTCGCTGACGTTCCGCATGAGAAAACCGGAGACCACCGCGTCAAAGGCTTCGGTCGCATATGGCAGGTTGAGCGCGTCGGCGGCACACCAATCCAGCGTATCGCCCCCATCCCGTTTTTGACCGACGCGCATCATTTCGATGGTGAAGTCGGCGGCAAGGGGAACTGCCTGGGGTTGGCGAGCGCGAATCTCCAGCGCGATATCTCCCGTCCCGGCCCCGAGGTCAAGCACCCGGCTGCCGGGGGTGATGGCTGCGCGGTGGATGACTTCCTTCCGCCAGCTTTGATCTTGCCCGAACGTCATCAGCCGGTTCATTACATCGTACCGGCCTGCGATGCGGGTGAACATATCTTGAACATAGGCGGCGCGTTCGCGCCCGGTCAGATGAGCCATAGGATTTCCTATTCTGGGAGAGTCGTCGTCACTTGTGGATGGGCAGTCTGTGTGCGTTTTGCCGCCAATAGTCCCCAACCGATCCGGAGAAACCCCAAAACAATCACGGCGCGGGCGAAATCGGTAACGACGAGAAGCCGCTTACGGTCAAACCGGTCAGCCAATGCGCCGCCGAAAGGCCCCATAAAAAACTGGGCCAGCATCCTCCTCGCCACAAACAATCCCCCCACAGCCAGCCCGGATTGGGTGAGGTGGGCTACCAGCGAGGCGGAGGCGATCAGATTGAACCAGTCTCCCATCAGGCTGATCACCTGCCCCAGCCAGAGATTGCGAAAATTCGCGTTCTGGCGGATGAGCTGCAGATAGCCGGTGGGTTTTTGAACAGTATGAGTGGACAAGGACAGTTCCGAGTTAGGAAGCAGGCTCTGCGGTGGAGTCTTCTCCTTCGGTTTCTTCTTCGTCCCCTTCGACATCCAACGGCAAGCGCGTACTGATCCAGACCGCCATCAAGCTAACATCGTCCGTAGCGACTTCAACATCAGGATATTTTTCTTTGAAAGCTTCATTGAGCACATCAAAATCTTCCCCGGCAGGCCATTTGGTGAGGAAGCCAGGGAGTTTGGTACGGTCCGCTTCGATGGGGAGAACTTCCCACCCCCGTTCGGTAAGCAGGTCATACACTTGCTGGCGTAATTCGGATTGTGCTTCGGCCCAGGCTGCGAGGACGGCCGCGACCAGATCGGCGCGTTTCTCAAAAGCTTCCGCCATCGGGCGAACTTTGAGCGAGGCAGGTGCTTTGATGCTGTTCCGAAAGCCAGGAACGTTCACGTGGCGTTTGGTTTGTTTGTCTATGGCACTGCGGAAATCATTAGGGAGTGTGGGCAAGGCGCTCAAAGCAGTACGGACAACAGTTTGGCGATAGTCGTCGCGCATAAACCGGTTGAGCGCGTGAAATGGGAGGAAAGAGGCTTGTTTGGACATAGAAAAGGATTATTTCTGCTTTGTCTTAAGTGAAGATGGCATTATGAGTGTTTGCAGAAGGTCTTGCGTTGAAGCAGCAATCTCACGCACGGCGCGGTCAAACGCAGCCTGGTTTACACGGGAAGGTTTGCGGTACCCACTTACTTTGCGGACGAATTGTAGCGCAGCAGCGCGGATTTCTTCTTCAGTAGGAGGATTTTGGAGATCGCGGAGTTGTTTGATATTGCGGCACATGGCGGCCTCCCTTAGGGGATTGAAAAGGTGAATCGCCAGGTACTTCCATCCTGGACGTACTGGGAGGACGTTCCAATGATCTGGAAGAAGGTGCGTCCCGGTTTGAGGGGGAAAGCACTGCTTCCCTGTCCGGAGCGGAGTAACACCAACGGCTTGTCTTCTGCTGCACGCGTCCAGGCTGCCGGGTATGCGCGTCCATCTCGAAAGATGTAGGCCGGGCCAAATCCGGTCAGGTGGATTTGTACGATCTCGGTATCACTGGATTTGAGAAATTCCTCATGCGGGACAAAGAGAAGGACGACATTCGACGCGCTCACAGGTTCCCCAGACAGGCGATCATATAGTAGCGCATAACTTTCTCCCTGGCCGGTATCGTCTTTCGTTTCCTGGTAACGTTCATAGAGACCTGTTGCAGCATTATAGAGCCAATGGTTATAGTCCAGGCGGGAATAGCGCACATAGACGTCCATCCCCAAATCCCCGCCCCAGGGGACGATGGTTTGGAAACGCATCCCATCCAGATCGTACCGGTTGTTATCTGACCCGCGTCGAACCACATAAGGACCCAATTCGGAAGTGCTTGCGTACAGGTTGTTGTAATCGGAATTATTCGGATCCCGGCATAAAGGTGGGCAGTTTCCAGCACGAGGGATGACCAGCCGGGGCAGCAGATCCGACTCGAGCCAGGTATCCAGGACGCGGTCGTCCGCGCTGGCAAAAGCGAAAATGGCATTGTACATACGAACGATGTGCTCGTCGAAGAAACGCCCTGATCGCACCGGGCCAACCTTTTCGGCATCGTTGCCGTAAAAAACCGTGATGAAACGCGTTAACCCGCCTTCGATGTAATATTCAAAAATCAAATCCGCCAGGTCAAGCCCGGACTGTGGGCGGACACGACGCGGAAAATTGGTGATCTTGATCGCCATCGGGCGGCGTTCCAGAACTGCCGGGTCAGACACGACCAATCCCGTCAACGGGTTGACCCCTGCCGGGTAGTAGGATGGGCCATAATTCGCAGGCAAGTTGATGGAGGGCAATAATGTGGCAGTTTCCGTGGGGGTGGGGGTTTGTGTACGGGTTGCGGTCGGCGTTGGGGTTTGAGAGGGTTCCAGTGTGGGGGCCGGGGTTTGGGAGGGGCGAATCGTCGGGGTAGCGGCAAAGGCCGGTTCCGAATTGGAAGGGATGGCCGCAACTGCAGGCCCGACGAACGGGTAGCCGATCAGCTCTAAATACACCACCCCAACGCAACCAAGAGCAATAAAGGTAAGTAACGCAAAGAAAAATAATCGCCGTTCAGAGGACATAAAAAAGATGATACCATGCTTTGGAAAAGCACAAAAAGTGGGTATATTGCAATTTCCCGAAAAAGAGATGTGCGTGGGGGTGTACACCCCCACGCACATCTCTTTTTCGGCTATCTTTCTACTCTGGGCAGAGTAATTACAGTTTTTCTATGCC
>DATDOR010000665.1:0-2845 GCA_035293165.1 Anaerolineales bacterium
ATTTGTCGAATTCATCTGAACGGAGGACCGTATACATTGTTGTATTGTATCCGAATGGATACGGACTGACAAGAACCAAAACTGGCGGCCCCCCACACCGCCAGTCCAACCTCATCACATTTCATGCATCATGTACCATGCTCTCAAACATCCGCCTCCCTTGAATGCAACCCCGTCGCCCCGCTCGGACGCGCATCCTCCACCGTCTCGATCTGCGGCGTCCCGTCCCCCTCGAACGCCTTCACCTCGAACACATGATTCCCGGCCTCCAACGGCCAATCGTACCGCCAGATCACCCACGTCGTCTCCGACAAGGGCGCACGAAGCAGGGCGTCGTTCCATTCCCCGCCATCCACCCGCACCTGCACATTTGAAATCTGACGGTCGCCCGCCCACGCAATCCCCCCCACCGGGATCACCGTCTGTGTCCCGTTTGCGTATGCCGCGTCCACCGCCACCGTATCAATCACCGAAGTCGTCTTCACCTGGGCGGTCTCATCCCAACCCCGCTCCACCCAATACCCCTCCTCGTACTCCGCCGTCAACTCCATACTCGTAATCCACTTCGGCTGCTTCATCCCAAACCGGTCGGGAATCCAGATCCGCAGCGGGAACCCGTGATCGCTCGGCAGCGGATGCCCGTCCCACGAATGGCACAGCATGATCCGCCGGTCATTGTGGATCAACTCCAGCGGCACGGTCTCGTAAAACCCATCCCCCGAATGAATCCGCAAATACTTCGCTTCCGGCTGCACCCCCACCCGCGCCAGCACATCCTGCATCGAAGGCCCCGTCCACTGCGTCGTGCTGATCAATGTCGTCCCCACCCGCCCGGAAATACAACTCAGCGTGATGTACTGGTCAAACGTCTCGAAATCGTTGGTTATCTGGTCCAGCGTCAACATCACCGGATTATCCACCAACCCCGTAATTGGCAGGGTATACCGCTCCGCCTCAATGAACGTCGGCTCAGTCTGCAAAAACACCTTGTAATGGTCTTTGATGGGGGTATATTCCGGGCGTGTCCCCGGCGCAGACATCACCGGGTCATTCGCATTGGGGAACACCGCCTTCGCCGTCTCATCAAACTCATGCGCCATCGTGTCTTCCAACGCCTGCTCGCGCCGCCGCCGTTCAGCCGCCGAGAGCAACACCCCTACGCCCGACCCCACCACCGTGATCGTCGCCGCCGTCGCCCCCATCGTGATGAGAAATTGCCGCCGGGACAGCGCAACCGCGCGAGGTTCAGCATCCCGCGCGCCATCTGGTGCCCCATCAGGAGTTATCGTACCCGTTTCCGCGGCGCGCGCCTCCTGGACAAGAAGCCACCTCAAACCATATCCCCACCCTACAAACAACACTGCCAGCCACCCGATCCGCAGGGCAGGATGCACGCTCGAACGGCTCACCGCCTGGCTGATCGCTATAATGGGCAGCCCATACAACGCCGCCGCAATCCACGCCACCAGATGATCGCTCGCCTGCCGGGCGCGGGCCACCGCATAAAACACCGTCCCCGCCACAATTCCGCCTACGAGAAACATTGTTACTGCCATGATCTGTTCCGAAGTCTTCGCCGTCGTCGCCACATCGAACCCCAACAGCAACAGCATATCAATCATCCGGTCAATCCCAAACGTGATCAACGGTCCCGGAATCAACGGCGTCATCCAGTTGAACATATCAAACGGCAAAAAAGGCAGCCCCACCAGCGCATTCCCCAAATACGACAGCGCCGTCAACGGGGCTGTGAGCAATAAACCAACGAGTAAGCCGGTCAATAAATTTTTACGGAGCATTAGATTTTCCTTTAGGGATATGGTGTAGCATTCTGAACCGAGATACATCTCCTTTCCCGCTCCGCTCAGGGTGCTATCGTGAAAAGATTTCAACTTTATTCAAGGATACCAGAAAAATGTTACGCATACATTACCAAGCCTCTAACAGGTTTCAACCCCATTCTGGCAGAAACCGAGTTTTTCCATCCCAAGGGGGAAAGACTTGCTTTTCAGGATTCGTTTATAACGGAAGGCCCTTGCATTCAAGGAAAAAACTCGGTTTTTCGTGCATGGTGTGCCGGATAACCCAGCAAAAAGACCTGCCAGGTGGATAAACCTGACAGGTCTCTTTTACTATTCACTGACAACTGAACACTACGAACTGACTCCTACTGCCCCATCAAATCCTCCGCCAGAGCAACCAACCCGTCTTGATCGAGATATTCAATCGCCTCCACATCCCCGAACTTGGTGATCTCGAAATAGACACCATCCTTCTCCCAACGCAGGCGCAAGATGGGAGCCTCGGGATTCCAGGTGGCGGAAGTATCCCCCGCGAACACCACGAACGTCCCTTGCACGAACTCGCCATCCAATTCGCCGATTTTGACGGGCGCGATGAATTCCGCGGGGACGCTGTCCCAGTCCGATTGGTAGTACCCCTCCTGGGATTGGGTGATGTTAAGATGCCCACCCTGATCGGACGTTTCATATTCAATGTTGATCGTGTTCCCGTACAGTCTCGCGCCGAGGAAGTTAAAGCCTTCGGGCACAAACGACAGTTCAGCGGCGTCAAAACCGGCCCGTGCTTCGGCCTCTGAAACGCGGATGAGGGGCGAGGGTGGTTCGGCGGTGGGCTGTTCGGATTGGGTGGATGAAGGAGCGAGGCTTTCGGCAATAGCGATCAGCTCTGCTTTGGTAACCGAATCGGGAGGGCCCATAAAAAGGAGTTCAAAGGCTATGCCGTTCACCTGCCAACGCATTGTTTTCAGATAGGGATCGGATTCCCAATCCTTACTGGTTCCATTCAATTTCCAGACCCCTTCGACATATTCGCCAGTCACATT
>DATDOR010000666.1:0-8073 GCA_035293165.1 Anaerolineales bacterium
AACTGAACGGTTACGTTACAAGTATTGCATATTTCAAAGACGGATGTATTTAAACGCAACTGGGGTTGTTGCATTTTCCAATTCGTCCAGATTAGCAATCCGTATCTGGGCGCGCTGGTAAAGATATTCGACGTGCGCGCCAGCTTCCTCAATCGCCAACAGGGCACTATACCCTTTTGGCCATCCAAACAAGACATTGGAGATTTCTGCGATGGTTTTGGGAGTATCCAGTGCAGATAAGACTTTGTCCAGACGGGCCATATGATGATTGTGGATAGCATCCATGCGCGCGGGCAGGTCGGTGATAAGGTCTTCGTGAGCGGGCAAGGTGAGGGAAACTTCCGAGACCCAGTCACGCATCCCTGCAAGAGACTGGAGATAATGTCCGAGGCCGGTATTATGCGTGAGCGATTCGGGAGCCACATGCGGGGATGTTTTGCTGAGAATATGATCCCCTATCAACAAAACGTCGTGCAAGCGGAAGATCGTCTGTCCTGCACAGTGTCCGGGAACATGTAACATTCGGATAGGCCCCAATTGCATTCCGGTCGCTTCGTAAGTGAAATCTACTGCGGTGGAATGAAAGAGCGTCTTGTTGATTTGATAAAGATTTAGAAGTTGTTGATGCTGATTGACAGTCAATCCGGATTCCCATAAGTAATCACTCAGGCGGTGGGTCACTAAAGCCAGACGTTCTTCATAATTGATGATCGTTCTCACATCGAGTTCGTGTATGCCAATTTTTGCCTGAGTACGAGCACGGATAAAGTTCAGACCGCCAAAGTGATCAATGTGGCCATGAGTTACAATTATGTGGGTAAGATCAGCAAGCGTGATGGGGGTTCCGAGCCTTTCACTCGCTGTCTTTAACCCATCCTCTAGTTGTTGGTTAGAATTTCCTAAACCGGAGCCTGTATCCACGAGGATTCGCATATTCTCCACAAGCAGCAGGTAGACATATGCATAGAAACCAGGAAAAACTTCCAGCGAAATGCGGACAATGGGGACCCCTTGGTTCGTTTGATAATATTCGATGGAGGTCAGTTTTTCGTTGGTAGTCATGGGATAGACCGTTCGCGAATGAGAAAACCGTTGAGCAATAGATCGGAATAGATGGTAGCGATTTGTTGGATAGTTCTCGGACCATCCTCGTGATACCAGGTAATTACCCAGTGCATACTGCCCAGAAGAGCTTTGGCTGCAACAGAAGCGTCCGTCAATTGAAAGAGACCGGTGTCTATCCCTTCTTGAATCAAACCGCGCCACAACTTTTCAAATTGGTCACGGCGCGGTTGGTGACGTAATTTCAGGTCGGGTTCTAGTGAGCGATATTCAATCAAGAGAACATTTGCCAGGTCAGGGTAATCGGTGAGTGCTTGCAAATACCTGTGGATGGCTTCCCGTAAACGATCTTGCGGAGGGGAAGCCTGCCCAAAGATGGCTTGTGTCCGCTCAATCAAATAATCCATAGCCATATCCAGCAAATCGAGTAGGATTTCTTGTTTACTGGATATGTGGTGGTAGAGACTGGCTTTTCGAAGGTTGACAGCATCCGCAATTTCCTGCATTGAAGCGGCATGAAACCCCTTCTGGCGGAAAATTTGGGCTGCAACTTCAAGGATTTCTTCGCGTGTCATCACTACCTACCGAACGGTAGGTAGAGTCTAGCAGAAATGACACAGCGCGTCAAGTTAAATATTCCAGGCGGTTTGGGCAATTTTACAGTTAGAAAATGGAACACTTGCCAGAACCTTTTTTGTCCGCTATAATGCCGAACCAACCGGGAAATCCCTTGTTCGGGGCGTGGCGCAGCCCGGTAGCGCGCTTGAATGGGGTTCAAGAGGTCCCGAGTTCAAATCTCGGCGCCCCGACAGAATGAAAAATCAGTTGCCTGAACAGGCAACTGATTTTTTTGTTCAAAAAAGGTAACTGCTCAGCTTGGAGCAGAAATAACCCGCTTTAGCCTGAGCAGCTACCAAAAAAGACAGACCTGAAGTGCGGCACGCTTTGAGAAACAAATTACCTGTCGGACAATGGCATAAAGCCCATCCCGAAGATCTCTTTGGCGGGGGTAATCATTACAAAGGCTTTCGGGTCTTCTTCCTGGACAATCTGTTTCAATGAATCGACTTCCGTCACCGTCATAGCCACCATCAAAACGGCATGTTGTTCGCCGGAAAACATGCCCTGACCAGATAAGGATGTCGTGCCGCGCTTCATATCGTCCAAAATACGATCTGCAATCAGTTTTGGCTTGTCGGTGATAATCAAGGCCAGAATTTGTCTTCTGCGGCGTTTTCTGGGTTGATACCAGGGGATTTTCTCTTCTTCTTCGTGTAAAGCTTTTCCGATGGCAACTGAATCTTCCTCGCGGCTTAAACGAGGCAAAATTTCCCCTGTTGCTTCTTGCAAGGTGCTCGTTAAGATCCCTGCCAGAAACATAATTGAATTAACCACCACTCCTACAAACAAAACAACAGTGCCAGGAATGGGTCCAATTGCTGCGCGCCCGAGTAATTCTGCCCAGGTATTGGCTGGCACCGGTAACAGCCATACATTTAGAAACCATGCCAGACCCAGAATGATGTAAATAGGTACGTAATTACGACGAAAACGCCGTCCGAACGCTTCCCACAATGAAATAGAAAATTTCGGATGAATCAGGCTTTCAGCAAGACTCTCCGCCCAACCTGAAGCCGGATGAAAAGGGGAAACCAACATTGCTGCGAAAAAGTCTGTTTCCATGTGCCGGATTCTGTAACTCCATAATTCATAATACCGGTAGCGCCGGGCTTCGATATAGAGGAACAAAGTCACCAACAAGGTATTTAAAATGACCACGGCGTGATGCCCTATCGATTGGCTAAACGCGAATGTCAAGGTTGCGCCCGTCGTTACAACAGCCCAGTTGGTCGTTGTGTCTAAGCGCTGCCGCCACACATTTGCCCGGTTAATCTCCCCCCGGTAAAAATGGATCATCGCCGTGACAAATTCGCTCTGCTTAAGATGGTAGCCACGATACGACCAGATCGCGGCATCATCACCAGATGGGCGAGAGTCGGAAGCCGGAGCGGTAGGGTCAGAAGCGGTCATAGTAGTCGTTAATTATGAGCCTCGCGAACGTCTACCGAAAAAGATGCCAATTCCTAAAATCGCGAGGAGAAGAAATGCACCGATACAGCCCAAGAGTACACCCGTTCCTAAGAGTGGAACTGGGCTATCGCCCCCATCAGGATTGGTGAGGATGGGAATAAACACTGGAGATTCCTGCTCACAATCCCACACGCCACGCAGATTGGAAAGATCATGAATATTGGAGACATCTTTGCGTTGCGGATCATATTCAAATACAGGGTCTACTGTCATTTCATCGGGTGAGATCACAGTGCTTAATCGAGTCATGTAAGCGAAATTCCTCCGCAATTGTTGTAACAATGGATGGACAATCGAAAGTTCATTCGTTGGCGTGGCATATTCCGTAATGAACGCCTGTCCTCCATATTCATTCGCACGATCGCTAATCAACTGCCGGTAATTGTTCCCACCAAATGTAAAAAAGGTAATTTCATCATCCGTAATTTCCATATGGGCATAATTTGTAGGAACGGCCTGTCTATCCGAGAAAATCCATGCCAATACGCGCATATCAGGGTTCGCGGCAACGGCGGTCAGCCGAAGAGGAATCATCGGGGAAGAAGACGGGTATGTCACTTTGATAGGTTGGACATCTGCGGCTTCCTGATCAGGTAACAGGCGCATGGCAAGGAAAACAAATTTCTCTTGAACATACACGTCAATCAAGGGTTCCATCTCAGGGGTTACACGATATTGATTGTCTCGTAGCCAGGTAATCATTGCCAGAGGATCGTCCGAACCTACAACGTCGAAACCATAAGGGCCGACAGTACCACTTGCAAAGACCGTTACATCCCCGCCTCCCTCCACAGCAGACGGAACCGCTTCTTCCATCACTATCATGGCACATTCCGGCATGGGTGGGGGAATAAATACCGGATTGGTCGCGACTTCCAACTCGTTAAAGGCCGCCATTGCATCATCCGGGACTTCAATATCTTCCGCAGAAATGGCTGCGGGTAAGGGTAACACCCAGGAAAAATCAGGAGCAGAACCCGTGTATTGAATTTGAATATAGGCGGAGATTGTACCATCGTGGTTTTGCGTAAAGATAATCCGTTCGGCGTTTTGATCCACCGGCGAGTTCTGGCAGAAAAATCCGCCACAAGCTTGTGCGCGTTCCGCATTTGAAAGAACCAAAATAACAACCAGAAAGATAAGAAGAAATTTAATCCGGGACATCGCAGCCTCCTTAGCAAATGGTATGTTACCATCAACTACTTTTCGCGAGCGATCACGACTTATCAACACATTTTTTCCGTAGCGCGGTTGAGCACCGCATGAGCACGTTCACTTAACGCATCATTTTCATAACCGGTGAAATCAGGCGTTGAGAAAGGAAACAAAGCATGTAATGGAACACGCACCAACGCGGCCTCCTCACCCAACACATTTTGAATCACCTGGCCCTCATCACTGGTCGAAAATAATGTGCGTGCAAGAGTTTCAAACAAAATTTCCACATTTATTGTAATCCCGGCCCGCTTTCCCAGGGAGGTGAGCAAATCCTTGATCACCACGCTATCCTTCCACCTTTCGGCAAATGAAAATGCAAAACTATTGGTTTCTTGTAACCACGCAAAAATGTAGCGGCGCGTGATTTCAGGCAAAGGACGTTTCCCTTCGGGCGTCATCACCCATCCCTTCACAAAATCAAAATGGTCCGTTTTCAACCCAACAATGTGGCTGGGCCATAAACCGGTATGGAGAATCAGGCTTACCAGCACTTTCTCTATTGTCGAAGCCGTTTCAAGAACCCGAACGATGTGTTCCTTCGAAAGCGGTTGGACGGTCACCACACCATCGAGGTATCCCGCCTCACCATTCGTCTTAAGAATATCAACTAGCTTTTTGACATCCTGCGCGCGCGATCGGGGACAGACCAGTAAGACATCATCGGTATCTACGATAACCACGTCTTCCAGCCCAATCGTTGCTACCAGGCGTTTGGGGCTAAAGATGAGTGAATTTCGCGTGTCGGGGGTTACGTGAAGGCCAACAACCACGTTGTTTGCTTTGTCACGCGGCAAAACATCATAAACTGCTGACCAGCTACCCACGTCGTGCCAGCCAATATCCACCGGCAGCATGGCAACCTGACTGGCTTTCTCCATAATCCCATAATCAATCGTCTGGGCAGGAAGGGTCGGGAAAACTTCCATTATGGTTTCATCAGCCTCTTCAGTAAATAACTTCGCTTCGATTTCAACCAAACCGGCATACATCTCAGGCATGTGCCGTTCTATTTCCTCGAGGATACGACTCACTTTCCAGACAAACATACCACTATTCCAGGCATAATTACCGCTTCCAACATATGCCTCCGCCCTGGCTAAATCAGGTTTTTCAACAAAACGTTCGACACGATAACCTTCAAACTCCCCTACCATTCCCAAAAATTCCCCGCGTTCGATGTAACCGTACCCGGTTTCAGGATAACCTGGAGTAATCCCCAGGGTGACCAGCCAATTCTCCGTCGCAATATCGGCTGCGGCTATTAAGACCTGACGGAAAATATCCATTTTCTTGATCAGATGATCTGCTGTCAGAACAGCCATAAGCGCTTCCGGGGTGCGCTTCCGCAAGTGAACGGCAGCCAGCCCAACTGCCGCCGCCGTCCCCCGCCCGGTCGGCTCGCCCAGGATATTTTCCGGAGGGATTTCTGGCAACTGGCGTGCGACAATCTCCACATATTGGCGATTGGTTGCTACCAGCGTCCTTTCCATGGGAATCAAAGGAAGCAATCGCTGTTGCGACTGCTGGAGCATGGTCAAATCACCTGTAATATCTAAAAACTGTTTCGGATGTTGCGTTCGGCTACGAGGCCAGAGACGCGAACCGGTTCCACCAGCCATGATGAGGGCATAAAGAGGTAAGCGCATCAGTTATCTTCGTCCTAATATTGAAATCAGTAATCCCAAAAAACCTAACACGGTCAACCCAATGATCAAATATCCCATCGGAATCCCGGCTCCAATCAGGCCCCCTCCGTCCGGTTGAAAGGTCGGAATTTCCAGCGGGGGAGGCGCGGTAAAAGTCGGCAAACGGGTAGCTGTGGCTTCGATACGGAATTCTGCCGCGAGGGTAGGATCAACAGTGGGAGTCGTGGGTGGCGTAGGAGTAGGAGGCGGTTCAACAATGGGCAAATTCCCCGCAAAATCCACGTTTGGGGAATACACCCACGCCACCCCACCGGGAACCCCAGGGTACGCAATCTGAATCCAATCCCCCCCTGGTGTCCGTCCCAAGCCCGGGACTTGCTGCCCGGCAATCAAAATCCCAACCAGCGGATAAAGCGTACTCGGCCCTGAACGAACATTGATCTGATCCGAACTGGTGAGTACGGTGACAATCGCGGGCGGCTGCGTACTTGTGACTGTTGCCACATCCACAGTGGGTTGCTGGCTCAAGGGGCCAGCCTTTACCTGTGGCGCCATCCACACAACAGCCAGCGAAATCAACAGGAAAAATAAAAATAATTTTGTAACCAGACGCATGATTTTCTCGTAAATGGGATTGACATTCTCCTTCCACCTTGATCCTAATGGATGGATTTACTTTGGTCAATGGATATTTCATTTATAATTCAGCTATGGAAACGAAAATCTATCACGGAAATCTTACCCCCAACGAAATCGCATCTAAACTTGTTGCCAGTTTTAACCGAGGCAATCTGCGCGCTCAAAAAATTAGCGCCGGTGATCAG
Source organism: Anaerolineales bacterium (assembly GCA_035293165.1). GTDB lineage: Bacteria > Chloroflexota > Anaerolineae > Anaerolineales > JABWBV01 > JABWBV01. Next base: position 6,842 of record DATDOR010000666.1, read on the forward strand.
GTCATCGTCCAAATCGCAACCGACCGCTTCTCATCCTCAGGCGGGCAAACTGCCACAACGGTAACGCTCCAAAAAGTTACTGACGGGGTTAGTGTCCAGGTTGGGAAACAGAACTGGGTCGGTGTCGCCGCCAGTCTGGGAAAAACTGCATTCAGTGCATTCCGCAACCCGCTTGCCCTGCTAGGCCGGTTAGATGATCTTGCTCAAGATATTGAGTCACTCCAACTCACGGAACGCATCTGGCAGACTATTCAAGAACTTGCTCAAACTGCGAATGCCTCTCATGAACTCTCAGAACGCCTGCGCCGGCTGGAATGTAGCTATTGCAATACGGCGAACGAAATCGGCGCGCCTCAATGTATCGCTTGTGGCGCCCCGCTGGGTGGGGCACAGCCGCGCACGTGCAAAAACTGTGGTTTCGTTGTCACCCAAGAGGAGAGCATTTGCCCGAATTGTTATAACCGGTTGTAAATCATGCCCGAATTAATCACCACTCTCCAAGAAGTCACTGTTTTCACCAACCGCGCCCGGATAACCCGGCGGGGAGAAACCACGCTCGAAATGGGAAGCCAACAAATCGCGATCAGCAATCTCCCCCTAACGATGGACCCTGCTTCCGTTCGCGCCCGTGCCTGGGGAACTGCTCAAGCCAAATTACTCGGCGTAGATGTCCGAAAAACCTTCTTTAAAGATACCCCCCCAGGCCGGGCACTGGAACTGATCGAACAAATTCGCAAATTAGAAGAAGACGACCGCCAAATGATTGACCAAATCGAAACACAGGACAAGCTGATCGCTCATTTTGACGGCCTGGCTGAAAGTACCGAAACATTCGCGTTCGGGCTTTCGCGGGGGAGAACTACGATTGAAACTCATGATGCTCTCCTTCAATTTGTCGCCGAAAAACGTACTGCAGCCCAAATGAAAAAACGCGAAATTAACACGCAACGTCGCGATCTTACACAGGAACTTGAAAAATTACGCAAGGAATTGCAAACCATCCAGGCCTCACGCCCGAAAGAGCGCTACACAGCCATCGTTGAACTAGAAGTCAGCAAACCTGGCAAAATAGAAATCGAGTTGGCCTACTTGCAATCCGGAGCAAGCTGGCAACCCGTGTACGACATCCGGTTGGCAAATAGCCACCTCGAAGTTTCCTATTTGGGGCAGGTATCCCAATCGACTGGTGAAGATTGGGCTGGAATCACACTTACGTTATCCACTGCCTCACC
>DATDOR010000667.1:0-7596 GCA_035293165.1 Anaerolineales bacterium
AAATGTTGTCAAGATCAGAAAGGGTGGGCAGCGTGATGTGATCAGGAACTACAATGAGGTCAGAGAAGCATTGGTGAACTCGAAGTTCGCGGCATTGCTTGAATGAGTGTGTCCTAACAAAGGACAGAAGTTGTGATGAACCCATATATTCATCATCTTGGAGATATTCGTTATGCGTAAATATGCTTTTTGGTTATCACTTGTTCTCATCTTTATGATGCCTTGGGAGGGCGTGTTCCGGCTCCCTGGCCTGGGGACCGCGACCAAACTCGCAGGGTTTGGCGTGGCTGCTTTTTGGCTGGCAACGGTTGTAATCACCAATCAAATTCGCAAACCCACCCCATTTCACATGATGGTCGGTCTCTTCGTACTTTGGAACGCACTTAGTGTCTTCTGGAGCGGAAATATTAACCGGACGGTTTCTCAACTGACCACATGGGCGCAATTGCTCTTATTGGTCTTTATTTTATGGGATCTTTACACCACCAAAACAGCGCTATTGGCCGGACTGCAAGCGTACGTATTGGGCGCTTATGTGGCCGTCGGCAGCGCGATCGCCAACTATTCTGCTGGGAACTCTTTTTATACGAATTACGAGCGCTTCAGTGCTGGCGACACCAATCCTGACGGATTCGGGTTCCTCGTGGCTTTGGGCATCCCTGTGGCATGGTACCTCGCCGGTTCCAGGCTCAAAACCCAATGGAGTGCCTTATTGAAGTTCGTTAACTACGCTTACATCCCGGCAGCCTTATTCGGCCTTTCTCTATCCGGCACTCGTACAGCCCTGATTGCCACAGCAGTAAGCATGGTTTTTGGCCTTGCCTCACTTACTCGTATCCGACCCTGGATCAGAGTTGTGTTTATTCTCCCTTTCTTAATATTGGCTATTCTCTTAATGTTACCTCATGTCCAGACACTGAAATCTTTTGAACGGTTTGGTACGATTTCTACCGAACTCGCCGAGGGCGATCTCAATGAGCGCCTCATTTTATGGGGTGATGGATATTCTAGCTTTTTAGAACATCCGCTTTTAGGTGTCGGGAGTAACATGTATCGAAAGGTGAACAGCCTGGGTAAGGTGGCTCACAACTCTTATCTATCGGTCCTGGTTGAGGTTGGGCTGGTAGGTTTCGCCTTATTTGGAATCATCCTGACGATGGCCGTTATCCAGGCGTGGCGTCATCGCAGGTGGGACGCAGCATTCTGGCTAACGATTCTATTGGTTTGGGCTATTGGCGCTTCGAGTTTAACCTGGGAAGCCAGGAAGACAACGTGGCTATTTCTGAGTTTAATCACCGTGAGTTCAGCCCTGACCCATCGCCGCGGTGTGGCTGTACCGCTTGTGAAGCGCAATGACTCGGACGCTCAGGTTGTACCGCATACCGAACCCGGCAATTTATTACCAGGCGGGAAGGAGAAGCCGTACTTTGTCTAAGTCGAATGGATCGCTCAGTATCTTGTGCTATGTGCAATTATTGGTGAACCGGAGAGCAGCAATATGACATTGCCCAACTTTATCATGATTGGCGTGGCCAAGGCGGGGACAACTTCATTTTACCGCTACCTCGATCAGCATCCTGAGGTGTTCATGTGTCCGATCAAGGGGACCAACTTTTTTGGATACGAAGATGCGCGTGACTGGAAATGGATCGATGAAGGCGATCCCCCTCTGCTGCAGCATTTTCACGCAAAAACCCTGGAGGAGTTTGAAGCCATGTTTGCCGGGGCTTCGGATGAACTGGTCATTGGGGAGGTTTCGCCGCAGTATTTCCACTGCCCCACCGCCGCACGGCGAATCCACGAATGTATTCCAGACGTGAAGTTGGCCGTAAGCTTACGGAATCCGGCTGAACGGGCCTTTTCGGGTTTCCTGATGCGTACGCGAAGAGGGGATGCAGTGAAGAGCTTTTACCAGGAATTATCGGCAGAATCAAGACACGTGAAGGAAGGGTTCTATTACCGCCGGCTTAAAAGATATTTTGATCTATTTCCAAAACATCAGATCAAGGTCTATGTTTTTGAAGAATTTAAAAAAGATCCGGCCAAAGTGATCGTAGATCTATTCGAATTTCTGGGCGTAAATACAAGCTACGTACCGGACACATCTGTCCGGCACAATCCTGGGGCAATTCCGAAGATTAGATGGTTAAACCAGTTGTTTTATCACCCGACCCTGATCGGCGTTTCCCAGGCGATACTTCCCGAGAGGCTACAGGTGCTGGCTAAACGAGTCCGGCAAAACAACCTCAGGACTGCCCCGAAATTACCCTCGGAATTGCGAGCCGAATTGCTAAATCTTTACCACGAAGACATTCTAAAGCTTGAGGCGTTACTGGACCGGGATCTGTCTGTCTGGCGAAATTGAAGAAAGATCTTAACTGCTCAGGCTAAGAGAGAAGGGCAATCCCCTTCCCGGCTGAGTAGTTACGAAAGAGCTTAACCATTTGTATCAGGAAGTGTTGGATGAATTGGAACAGTGTCTGCAATTCAATTTGAGTTGCTGGAAACAATAGGAGACGTCCGTATGGCGAACCAAAAAAACAGAATTGCTATCTTTATGCCTTCCTTGTTTGGCGGCGGTGGACAACGCTCGATGCTCAACCTGGCTCATGGGATCGCCTCATGTGGCCACCCTGTGGACTTAGTATTGGCCCAGACGGAGGGGGCTTTTCTGACAGACGTGCGCAGGTCAGTGCGCGTAGTGGACCTGAAGGCGTCTCGAGCCCTGACCAGTCTGCCCGCCCTGGTGCGTTATCTTCGACGCGAACAACCTGAGGTTATGCTGTCTGTATTTGGTTATGTTAACATCATCGCCCTTTGGGCGCGGCGCCTGGCCGGTGTCCGTACGCGGTTATTTGTGAATGAACAAAACACGGTTTCACTGGAAGCGGGCAACGCTTCAAATTGGCGTGGGCGACTGACACCGGCGTTAATGAAACGGTTTTACCCGTGGGCCAATGGTATTGTCGTTGTCTCCCGGGGTGTGCGTGATGATCTGGCTCAATTAACGAACATCTCTCGCGAACGTATCACGGTCATCTATAACCCATCAGTGGTCAGGGCTGAGGTGTGGGAGAAAGCACAGACTCCTTTGGAGCACCCCTGGTTTAAACCGGGCCAGCCGCCCGTGTTGCTGGCAGTAGGCCGTCTGCAGCCACAAAAAGATTATCCTCTACTACTTGAAGCCTTTGCCCAGGTGCGACGGGCACAGCCCGTTCGTCTGATAATCTTGGGAGAGGGCAAAGAGCGGCCATTCGTTGAGGCGCGCATCAAGGAACTTGGCCTGGAGCAAGACGTGGACTTACCGGGCTTTGTTAAGAATCCCTATGCCTACATGGCACGCGCCTCGCTTTTTGTCCTTTCATCCAGGTGGGAAGGGCTACCCACTGTCCTGATAGAAGCGCTGTGTTGTGGCATTCCAGTTGTTTCGACGGACTGCCCAAGTGGACCTCGAGAGATATTGAGAGATGGAAAGTATGGCCAACTTGTGCCAGTCGGGGATGTAGAATCTCTAACTCAAGCTATAAAAACGACCCTCGAAGAAAAAACGTTAAGACCACCTTCTGAAAGCTGGCAGCCCTACGAGTTGGGTACTGTAGTAAACCAATACATCAACCTGCTATTGGGGAATTAGCCAGATAGAAGGGAATTGTGGGTCTACCGTAATTAACGGGTGGGAACCCGAATTTTGAACTTACTCACTGAGAACGATAATATGAATAAAGCTAAACCAGATCGCCCTCTAAGCATTTTGCATATCATCCTGGCATTAAGGCCGACCAATGGCCAGTATAACGAGCACTGTTTGCCACTGATGGATGAGCGCGATATAACCGTCTGCACCTACTTTAAATCCGAAATCAGGCCACCTGCGAGGATTACGCTGTTTGACGGCGATAACACTGTGCCCGGCTTCCACCGGGCTTTGCGAGCTGCCCTTAAGGCCAGAGAGTATGACATTATTCACGTCCACACACCGCATGCGGGTGTTTTACTGCTAATGACACTGCTCTTATCCGGTTGGTATCGGAAACTAAAACCGTTGACTGTGCATACGGTTCAGAATTCATTTCAAAATTTCAAGTTGCGGAACAAACTGTTGTTCATCCCCAGTTTTGCCTATTCTCAACGGCTGGTCTTTTGCAGCCATGCCAGTTATGAAAGCTTTCCCGCTTATATGAAGTGGCTAGGTGGGGACAGGATGAACGTAATTCAAAATGCCTTCGATCCCGACCGCATTGATAGCCAGCTAAATGGCGCACAAATCGCTCACCACAACCGATTCACCGTCGTAACGGTGGGGCTCATCGAAATGAAAAATCCTTTCACGGTACTGGCTGCCTTTCGCCAGGCCAATGACGAAGCCAGTGACCTGATCTACTTAGGTGAAGGTGATCTAAGACCTTCACTTTCCCAGGAGATTAAGAATTCAGGTCTGGAGAAAGCGGTAAAGCTGACAGGCATGATCGCCAGAGACAGCGTGTTTGAACATTTCGCGGCAGCCGACCTGTTTGTTTCCGCCTCCTGGGGAGAGGGATTGCCTGTCGCCGTCCTGGAGGCCATGGCTTGTCGTTGCCCGGTTCTCCTTTCCGACATTCCGCCGCATCGAGAAATAACCCATGGGATTGACTTCATTCCATTGATCAAACCAGACGATGTAGCGGGATTTGCCAGAGAAATCAAGAGGTTCAGAGAGATGCCAGTTTCGGAAAGAGTTGCGATCGGTCAAAAATGTAGAAAGCTTGTCGAGGAACGATTCAGTCTATCCACGATGCACGCCGGGTATGCGGAAGTCTATACTCAGGTAACAGGGCAGCAATTCCCTGAACTCCTGGAAAAGATCAGATGATTATTGAGTTTGTTGGATGCACAGGAGCGGGGAAAACATCGCTGATCTCAGAAGTTCAAAGCCGATTGGCCCAAACGGCCCAGGTGACAACCTCTTTTGATCTGGTAGCAGCTCCATTTGGGTTAGGCAGGGTTTCCGACCGTATGATTCGCAATTTTATCCAGGAAATTGCAGTCTTGCCCATATTCATACGTACGCTGCGCAGGAATAAAGCGATCATTGCTTATACTTTGAGAATGTTGGTGCGCCAGGCCAATTTCTCCATCTTTATGATAAATAATCTTCGGGGTATCGAACGAAAGATTGGTGTATACGAGAAAATCAAACGTTACACGCATAATCGGATCATCCTGGTGGATGAAGGAACGGTTCACTTAGCTCATAAAGTGTTTGTTTTCACCAGCGCGTTTTACACATCTGACGAAATCGCCCGGTTTGCCAGGCTGATCCCGGTGCCGGACTTAATTATTTACATTAGAGCACCTGTTGAGACCCTGGTCCAACGGACGCTGCAACGCCCTGATCCCCCCAGGGAGATCAGGAAAAATCGAACGCTGACGGAAAATTTTATCAATCGGGCCTGTGCAATGTTTGAACAAATCACCCAGGTTGAGAAGATAAAGAGTCGCCTCCTGATTGTGGATAATCCTGAATGTGCTGGCAAAGCGTTCGAAAAAGTGGCAGATGATGTCGCCCAGTTCATCCTAAATTTTGAGGCCAATGACCAATTGGCCTACGCTACATCCCCACAAGGCCCATGGGAAAATTGAATAAAATTGAACAACTCATTGAAAAACTAAATGCAAGTGGAATAAGGTTTTGTCATTGGAAGAGCAACCTGGCACTTGCCAAGGCTCTCGCGGGTCAAACAGATATTGATCTGCTCATTGATCGAAAATGTGCCAGCTCGTTCAGAACGGTTCTCAGTCAACTGTGTTTCCGGCCTGCCGTTCAAAAAGAAGTTGGATCATTCCCCTCTGTGGAGCACTATTTTGCGCTGGACGAAGAAACAGGCGTTCTGGTCCATGTTCATGCCTATTTTCGAGTGATCACAGGGGAAAGCCTGGCGAAAAATTACCGGTTCCCGATAGAAGAAATGTTATTACAAAACACAAGGGAGGTAGACTCTGTCCCAGTGCCTACCAGGAGCGCTGAACTTGTTGTCTTTACCCTGCGGATGATGCTGAAGCACACCTCTTTCATGGAGCTTGTATTACTTGCCAGATATTGGAAAGAGGTCCAGCAGGAAATCATGTGGTTATTGGAAACCGGCACGATTGAAGAAACCTTAGGTTTTATCGATTCTTGGTTGCCTTCGCTGGATACGAACCTGTTTTCCGACTGTATTACGGCATTGAAATCTCCGGCGCCCCTATTTCAACGCGTCCTTCTAGGCCTTCGGCTTCGCCGTCAACTTCGCCCTTATGCAAGACACTCGGCCATTCGGGCCTGGTTGGACACGGTTCAAAAATTTTCGACGATGCTTTTTCGACGTCTTGCCCGATCCCATAAGGGTATGATTTCCCGGGGTGGGGGGGCCGTCATTGCTTTCGTTGGCTCGGAAGCAACTGGAAAATCTACACTCATTAGTGAAATGAGAGGCTGGCTTGGCGAGCACTTTGCCGTAAAACAGATCCATGTTGGCAAGCCTAAATCTACGGCGTTCACCACCGTGCCCAATTTATTCCTGCCAGCCTTACGCTCTTTATTTCCAGGTTCCAGATCAACGCACATAGCAAACCTTTATGATCCTCAGGAACAATCGGAGAAGCCGCAGACTGGTTACTCGCTCCTTTTTGCCTTTCGTTCGGCGCTTCTTGCCTACGATCGTTGGTCGTTGCTCTCTCGAGCATTTAGCCAGGCGGCCAACGGGACGATTATGTTGTGTGATCGATACCCGTCTTTGGGTAGTGGCGCCCTGGATAGTCCCCAATTATCACATTTCCCCGTTCCTCCAAACCGGTATTCAGTTCGCCGTTGGTTAACCCAATTCGAAGCACGCCTGTATCGGGAGATGCCAACGCCCGATCTGATTATCTACCTTAGCGCACCTTTGGAGGTCGTGGTTTTGAGAAATGCTGCCCGTGGCAAAAAGGAGCCGGAGGATTACGTACGTTGGCGGTATGCCCGAAGTGCAAACCTGGAGTTTGGGAAAACGCCGGTCTGTAAGATTAATACAGATCAATCCCTTGATCGAACAGTTCTTGAAGTCAAAAAAGCCATTTGGAATGTTTTATAACTCATCAAGTAACTACTCAGCCGGGAAGGGGACTGCCCTTCTCTCTTAGCCTGAGCAGTTACCTCATCAAGGATAACTTGGGAATGAATGCAATTAGCGAAAAAATTCATGAGCTACATTTCAAGGATACGGCACCCGGGAAACGTAGAAAAACCCGCGTATTGTTAATCATCACCCAACTCGTCTTGGGGGGGGGGACGAAAGTTGCCTTAGACATCGCTACCCACTTACATAGACATCCGGATTTTGATGTCCACATGATTACAGGTCCAATCGCTGCAGGGTATGTTGATTTGATGCACCTGGCATACGAACAGGGCATCCCCACCCAAGTTGTTCCGAGTCTGGTCAACCATATCAACCCCATCGCAAATTTAAAGGCGATTGCAGAAATTCGACGGATAATCGTTCAGGGAAACTATGACATCGTGCATACACATACCAAAGTAGCCGGGGTAGTCGGGCGGTTAGCGGCCCGCGCAGCGAAAGCTCGTGTCATTGTCCACCA
>DATDOR010000668.1:0-6166 GCA_035293165.1 Anaerolineales bacterium
TGACCGCCGAAGAAGAAGCCTCGGTGGAAGACCAGTTGCGTCGGTTGGGGTATATTTAAACCATGATTGATAAAGTGGTCATTATTGGATGGGACGGGGCAACCTGGGATTATATGGATCCATTGCTCGAACAAGGGACACTGCCCAATCTAGCCAGATTATTGGAATACGGGGTAGGGCTGATCTTACGTTCTACCGTTCCCCCTTACACAAATGTAGCCTGGCCTGCGCTCGTGACAGGCAGTACTCCCGCGCGCACAGGGATATTTGACGGCCTTCGTTTTCGCCCTGGCTGTTATACGGGTCTGCCTGCGAGAAGAGGACGCAGTATCCCGATTTGGGAATGGGTAAATCATTTTGGTAAACGGGCAGGTGTCCTCAATGTACCAACAACCTATCCTGCTACACAGCTGGATGGTTACCTGGTCACAGGGTTTGACAGTCCAAGAGATGCGCTGGACACCGAATACCCGCGCGGCCTTACGGCTCAGTGGGCACAAGCAGGCCAGGTTTACCAGGTGCTTAACGAAGAGACCCGTCTGATGGACAGCCAGAACCCTCACCACCAACGTGGAGCGCTTGAAGATTTTACTCTGCGCTGGGAAACGCTTACCCGGCAGCAAGGCACCCATCTGGCCTGGCTTTGGCAAAATGAACCGGTTGATCTGCTTTTCTCCGTTTTTTCGGGCACGGACTCAATCAACCACCGCACCCGCGATTTTGCCCGAATAGCGCGTGTCTATCGTGCTGCCGATGACGCTCTGGGAAACCTGCTTGAAGTCGTGAATGATAAAACTCTTATTTGTCTCGTGTCCGATCATGGTTCAACACCCGCACGACGATACATTTCCCTCAACCGAATTTTACATGAGCAGGGTTGGTTACATTTTCAAAAAATGATAACTGCACGTTCCTTCCAGAGGTTGCCTGGTTTCTTAGGGAAAGTGTTGGGAAAAGGCTGGGCACGCCTTCCTCTTGCCATGAGGCGGCTTCTCTCTGCCCCACTCCTCCAACTTGATCCTCGGTTCGCCATTGCATACGAGAATATAGACTGGTCGCGCACCAAAATTTTCGGGCGTTCCAGCATGGGGCCACTCTATATCAATTTACAAGGACGTTTTCCCGAAGGTTGCGTGACATCGGGCGAATACGACTCCTTACTTTCACAGGCCTCCAACATTCTGAGCAACCTGCGCGACCCTGAAGGGAACCTGTTATTTCGTAAAATCCATTCTGGTGCAAAGCTTCATCCTGGTTCACTTGAAGACGATATCGTCCCCGATTTAATCCTCGAACCTTTTGATAGGCGTGATCACCTGATTACAGGTTTCCCTACTGACCCCATCGTCCGATTTATTCCAGATGAAAGTGAATATGGCACCCACACACCAGACGGAGTTTTTATTTTGGCGGGGCCGGGCGTCCAATGCAAGGCTTATCCAAACCATTCTAGCGTGGCGAATATTCAAGATGTTGTCCCGACCCTTTTGGCTGCGTGGGGTCTACAGATACCGGAGACTGCTAACGGAGAGGTGCTGCCATCCTTGTTCTCCCATCACCTTGAAATCACCTATGCCCCTGCAAAACCAATCCGTCCCGCGCCAGCTCAGGACACTGAATCCGATGAAGTGCTGGAACGCCTACGCGCTTTAGGATACCTGGAATGAATTTACGTGTCATTTATTCCAACGGTGCAAGAATCGCCGGTGGGGGTATTGGTAACACTTCATATCATGCGGTGCTTGGGTTGCACCGGCATGATATGTTGGTGCGGTTGATTTGCGGTTCCTATAACCCAACTGAGATTCCGGCTGACCGGATTCGTTCTTTGGGGTGGGTCAGCCGCTTCTTCCGTAAACTCGCGGCGTTTGACGAACGCAACTGGCTGGATCATGCATATCGCCTGCTTTACGATCACTGGGCCACGCGGCAGCTTACGGGCAGTGACGTATTCCACGCCTGGAGTGGGTATTGTCTACAAACCCTCAAACAGGCCAGGTCCCGCGGCATGGTGACAGTATTGGATCGGGCGATCGCACACCCGGTTTCTTTGAACGAACTGCTTCAGGCGGAGTTCGCCCAATGGGGGTTGCTCTACCACTGGCCGCTGACTGCGCAACGCATCACGAAAGAAATCGAGACAGCCGATTACGTCTTGATCCCCTCCGACTTCGTCCGGGAAACCTTCACCGCGCAAGGTATACCCGCTAAAAAATTGATCCAGGTCCCGTTCGGGGTAGATACCCGCCGGTTCACACCCGCGCCTCGCCGGGAGGAGCCGTTCCGCGCCCTGTTTGTGGGGCAGATATCGGTTCGCAAAGGCGTGCCTGCCTTATTGGAGGCCTGGCAGAAACTCGGCTGGCAAGACGCGGAACTGTGGTTTGCAGGCCAGAGAAAACTTAACGAGGCGTTTTTTACCCCCTACCGTGCGATGAAAGGTGTACAATTTTTGGGACATATCTGGGATATCGTCCGCGTCTTCCAACAGGCTGACGTGTTCGTATTCCCCTCCATAGCGGAAGGGAGTGCACTGGTAACGTATGAAGCGATGGCATGTGGGTTGCCGGTCATCACGACATTCAACGCTGGGTCGGTGGTACGAGACGGGGAAGAGGGCTTTATTATTCCGATCCGGGACGCGGAGGCTGTCGCCAATCGGTTGGATCAACTGCGCCGTGACGAAAAGCTGCGCCTTAGGATGGGGGCCGCGGCCCGTGCGCGAGCAGAGAAGTTTACATGGGAGCGCTACGGTAATACTTTGAGCGAAGCGCTTAAGAACGATATACATGGCTAAAACGAAAATCCTGATCATCGGTCTGGATGGAGTCTCCCCGCATCTCGTGCGACGGTGGCGGGACGCGCTGCCTAATCTAGATCGCCTGATGCGGGAGGGTGCCAGCGGGACCTTGCAGAGCGTGATCCCTCCCCGCTCGATTCCAGCTTGGTATTGCTTTGCAACGGGGATGAACCCGGCAAAATTGGGAGTTTTCGGCTTCAGTCAGCGAATTCCTGGGAAATATGATTACACCTTTGCAAACCTGACCTACTGCCGCGCGCCAACATTCTGGCAGTGGCTCAACCAGAATGGACTCAAAACCGCTGTCGTCCACGTTCCCGGCACATACCCTCCCCATGAAGTGGACGGCGCGCTGGTCTCCGGATGGCCTGCCCCACTCAATCGCGGCAACCTGACTTACACTCATCCTCCTGCACTCAGCCGCGAACTGGACGCTGCTCTCGGCCAGCCATTTGAATTCCTAAGCCCGAAACCGATGCGTACCGACAACGACGCCGAAGTCCTCGCCGACCGCCTGCGGCTCATCGAAATGCATGGGAGAGTGGCGCGTAAAGTGCTCACCGAACAGGTGTGGGACGTGGGTATCGTCGTCTTTAGCGAATCCGACCGCGCCAGCCATCAATTTTGGCGGCATCTTGATCCTGCTCACCCCGCGCATGACGCTGATCTTGTACAGCAGTTTCGCGATGCACTCAGGCAGGTCTACACGGCTTGCGACGCGGAAGTTGGTCGCCTGCTCGAACTACTGGATGCAGATGATACAGTCTTTATCATCTCCGATCACGGTTTTGGCCCGGCGAACCGGGTATTTTATCTGAATGAGTGGCTGCGCCAGCAGGGGTACTTGGTGATGCGGGAAGAATCGAATGGTAAAAAGCATTCACTTGTCGGAAGATTGGCTGCTCCGTTGTTTTGGCTCAACCGGGTTTCGCCAACCTTTCGTAGATTGGCTGCCCCTTTCAAAAAACGAGCCTTTTCTAACTTTATTCGCGATGAATATGTGATCGCCAAAGAAGGCGGCGTCTCTCGGTTGAATCATCTCCCCGTAGACTGGTCACGTACCCGCGTCTACTGCCCCGACGAAGGCGCGCTCTATTTGAACTTGAAAGGACGTGATCCTGAAGGAACGGTCGAACCAGGCTCAGAAGCCGATGACTTGCTCGATGAGATTTCTGTTGCCCTCCAACGGATTCCCGATCCCCGCACGGGCGAACTGATCCCCGTCAGCCTGCACCGCAAAGAAGACGTGTATACCGGCCCTTTCCTGGCAGATGCCCCGGAGCTGTTTGTGGCGATGGATGGTTACGCAACCGAAGTAATGGCGGAGACAGGTAGTGGTCAGTTATGGGTGTCCAACCCGGCTCGGAACGGAACACATACCCTGGAAGGGTTGTTAATCGCGCGTGGGCCTGATATCCCCGCGGGAAAACAACTTCATGCAGGGTTAATGGATATTGCTCCAACAACTGTGCATCTTGCAGGGTTGCCTGTATTAGAAGAGATGGATGGACAAGTATTGTTGTCCTTGTTTGCAAAAGATTCACGAACACACCGTCGTCCGATAGAAAAAATTCCCGTTGGCCTAGTTCAACAAGAAGCAGGCATCGCTTATTCTGAGGATGAAGCTTTTCAGGTGGAGAATCGCCTGCGCGATTTGGGTTATTTAGGATGAGCCAAAACAATTATCCTTTTGTTGTAACTACTCGGCCAGGAAGGGGATTAGCCCCAAAAAAAGGTGTGCGTGGGGGTGTACACCCCCACTCACACCCCAAAATCTGGAGGCCTCCCCGCCGATTCCCAAAGAACCTATTTCCTTGCAAGTGGACTGGTATCGTGATTAAGCCAAGAGCCTGAGTGGAAAGGCGGATGAAGTGTTTATAAGCATGATGGAGCATTGTGATTATTGGGGATATCGGGAGGAGTAATTATTCAATGGAAAAGCTGAAGCGTCCGATCTTTATTATCGGGGCAAGGAGAAGTGGAACAACCCTATTACGAACCATTTTGGAAGGCCATCCCGATCTATTGGTTCACCCACAAGAACCACAATTTTTCCTTGATGTTTACAGGCGGTTTGGAAAACAAATTACCAAAGTTCCTGAAGCGCTAGATTTAATTGTTAACCATCCATATTGTGCAAAGCCTGTCACGCAAGTGCGTTTATATCATACTTTTCAGGGGCGCAAATCTGTTTCCTTAGAGGAATTGGTTCAAGAATATATCAAACTTTGGGGTGGAGAACAACTGAACCATCTTCGCCCCGTTCTCAAACATCCTGCATTAATCTTTCACCTTGGCCTGATTTTTGAAATATTCCCTGAAGCCTGCATGATTCATATCGTGCGTGACCCGCGTGCGAATGTGTCCTCTCAGCGCGCGCGATGGAAAAAGGCCACCATCTGGGAATGTATCCTTTGGTGGCGGGATGCGGTCACTATTGGACACAAACTGGTACAAGAAAGGCCAAACCAATGCATTGAAATCACCTACGAAGCACTCGTTAAGACCCCCGAAGAAACCGCGCAACGTCTGTGTGATTTCCTTCATTTGTCTTATTCCGCAAAACTCCTCGAATTCGAACTCAAAACACGTTCTTTCGCTCCAGGAGCCGAAACCAAACAGAATACTTTTACCCGTCCTGATCCATCAAGACTTGACCTCTGGAAAAACCAGCTTTCCCTTCTGGAAATCCAGATGATCGAAAATGCTTGTGCCCGTCAAATGGCTTTCTGGGGGTATCCAACGACTCATCACCGGGTATCTTCTTTTGCCGTCAAGGGGCGCACCCTGTTTGAACAAACCCATTATGCCTTACTCAGTATGGGTCGTTATCTTAAAAAAACCCGCGGGCGATAAGAACCTATTGAAGCCAAGACTAGTCATCCCCACCTTAGACTTCCTCCCCAACCAGGGCGGGCAGCAGGAATACCTGTTTGAGCTTGCCCAATGCCTATCGGATGAATACGACGTGGTAGTCCTCACTCCCGTGGGTGGCCCGCTACCAGACAAACGCCGATTTTCTCGTGTCGTCCTGTCCTCGGCCAGCCCGATCCATCTCCGGCGGGGGTTGCGCGCCTTACGCCCGGACATCCTCCTGCTCGGACATGCCCACCCACGCCTGTTGCTGGCCGGATGGCTGTGGGGAAAATACGGCACGCTGACCTTCGGCAACGACTTCCTGGCCGCGCAACGGCACTGGCACACACCCTTGTTCAACGCTCTCCTGCGCCGTTCCCGCCCGCTCGTGGCGATCACCCAGGCAATGGGTGCGCGTTTGCAAGCCCTGGGGATGCCTCCTCCCGCCATTGTCATGCCTGGGACGAACCCCGCGCGTTTCGCCCCCGCCCCTGCGCCTCCCTCCACCCCCAC
>DATDOR010000669.1:0-2735 GCA_035293165.1 Anaerolineales bacterium
GTACACCCCCCACGCACACCATTTTTTCGGCCAACGCCTCATTCTTTACGGATTCCAAACTCTGGTTTCAGGCGGATACCCATGCAGGATTTCCATCCCTTCCGGACCAGCTTCGAAGTGATAGGAATCGTCAGGCTCCAACCAAAGGACACTTTCTTTTTCAAGCGGTAAACGCTCTTCTCCGACGACGGCGACACCGCTTCCTGCGATCACATACAAGAGCTGATCGACGCCACTGTGGGTTTGCTGCGGGCCGTGGGTATTGGGTTCAAACGACCAGCGATGGGCAGCAATAGCGGGAACCCCAATGGCGTTTTCATCGGCCAGGATGATTTCCACCCAGCCATTTCCTTTTTGAATGATCATTTCATTGGGATGGATGATAACAGGCATGTTTTCTCCTAATTCTGTGCTTCTCTGCGCTTTCTCCGTGATCTTTGTGTAAAAGATTCTTGTTCTTCATAAAAAATTTCATTTACAAAGCAACCCTTATTCCGGTTTCGGATGATCGCAGAGCGCCTAAAATGACCTGCAACGCGGCAATTGCTTCTTCCGCGCCTGTCTCGGGTACGGCTTCCCCGCGCACACACCGGGCAAATTCATCCAATTCCTCCACGAGCATATCCTCCGGCTTGAAAGGTTGAACTTCGCTCTGCGCATTTGAACGTAGAATTATCCGGGTAGCACTATCCATCCGGGCAGCGTCGGGCCAGATGGACATGTCGGTGACGTAATCGAGGTTGGCTTTCGTGCCATACATTCGCAAAGAATAGGTCTTGGGGGAAACATAACTGCTGGTCAACACACCTCGCGCGCCACTGGCAAACTCGAGCTGTGCCACCCCCACATCATCAATCTCCGCATCCGTCACCAGCCGGGCAAACGACCCCTGCACAGCGGCAACCGGGCCGAGCCAGTATTGCAGTGTGTCTGCGTGGTGGATGCCGAGTTGCATCAACGGCCCTCCAGGGCAGGTTTCACGGTAGTAGCGCCACTTATCGGGAGTCAGGTTGCCGGGCAGGGAAAAATTCGCTTCTGCGAGGAGGATTTTCCCAAGAATGCCTTCGTCAATGAATGCTTTGACTTTTCGAGCCGCGCCCAAACGCCGGAAACTATGCCCGACGAAGAGGGTAACGCCAGCCCTTTGGCAGGCAGACTGCATCGTGCGGGCTTCTTCAACGGTGTACGCGATGGGTTTTTCAACAAAAACGTGCCGCCCGCGTTCCGCGCAGGCCAGGGTTTGTTCCGCATGGACATGGTTGGGTGTTACAAGCAACACTCCCCGAACAGCCGGGTGTTCGATGGCCGACTCAAAGGTGGAGGCGGCTTCACAGCCAAATTCTGAGGCAAAGGCAGTGCGCTTCGTCTCGTCGCGGGTGAAACAAGTCACCAGGCGCAAGGAAGGCACACGCTGGATGACTCCCGCAAGGCGGCGTCCCCACATGCCGGTTCCAATGAGCGCAATGCCAACTGGGTGGGTCATAATTTCACCATCACAGGTTCAAACGGGACGTTGTGCAAGCACTCCGCCCCGTTCTCGGTAACAATTGTCAACGCGCCGAGTTGCAAGCCCATTTGTTCATCGGTTGTGATCGGGTTGGGTTGGATGACAATCGCCATGTTTTTCTCGAAACGGCGTCCCGCGGGGGCGGGGTTGCTGTCATCCCAGGGCCAGTAGGCGCAGCAAGAGCGGTCAATCAGCGGGGGATGGATGTCCACGCCGTAGCCGTGAATCAAATCATCGTAAATCAGATAACCGTTCTCGCCGATGACGGACGCCGCGCGGATCACATCCGCTTCAGTGGCCCCAGGCCGGATTGCGGCGGCCATCTGGTTGTACGCTTCCAATGCGGTGTCGAACATCCGCTGCCACGCGGGGGCCGGTTCCGCGCCGACAAAAATAGGCCGGTGGATTTGCCCGGAGTAGCCCCAGTACGATGCGCTGATCTCGGTGATGATCACGTCCCCGGGCTGGATCACGCGGTCGGATGGATTTTGAGCAGGCAGGCAGCCGTTGGGCGCGTCCATCGCCATCGAACGAAGGAAGGCGATATGGGGGATACCGCCATCCGCCCGGTACGCGCCTTCGATGATCGCCAGCAGAGAGAAGTCTGTCATGCCGGGGCGAACCTGTTCCTGGAGCGCATAAATCGTCCGGTCGGTGAACGCCGCCGCTTTCCGCAACCATTCGATCTCCTCGTCCGATTTGATCGTCCGAAGGCGGGTACATTCAAGGGTTACATCCACCAGTTCGAGACCGGGCAGCGCGCCTTGCAAGAAAAGGTAATGTTGGTAGGGCATCCCCATCCCAAACTTATGGTTGACACCTACCAGCCCCAATCGCCCACGAGTCAGGCCAATGTGTTTGAGCCGGGCAGCGACGATTTCGGCAGGGTTGTAACCACCCCATTCAATAACAGGAATGTCGCTCACCTGCCGGGCATTGGGGACGTGATTGGTCAGGCCGGTATACAGTGCGGGTTCGATGGTTTCATCCAAAGGCGCGACCAGATAATTATGGTGCAGGTCGAGGTGGTTCGTGAGCCAGAAAATGTTGGCTTCGTTGTGCCGGTTGACGCCTGAATTGCCGAAGACCAACAGCCCCGCCAGATTGTGCTCGCGCATCAACTCGCGGGCCAACGCCCAACGGCGGTTCATCTCTTCCAATGAAAATTTCGCCCACATCAGCCCAGTTTCTCCTTGATCCAATCCGCCACGAGCGGGCGGTATTTGTA
>DATDOR010000670.1:0-4365 GCA_035293165.1 Anaerolineales bacterium
GGAGACTGGAAGCGTTGACGACGAAGATCACGACCGCCATCCCCCACAAGGCCTGAGCAAACGCGATGAGTGGAACGGCGACGAACAATTGCCGCCCCGCCAGCGGGATGATCAATGAAGATACCCCCACCATGATCTGCAACCCAATCAACACTCTGCCGATGCCGAACCAGCGCACCACCCGTTCCGCAAGCAATGACCCGGCCAGCCCGCCCACACTGGCAACCGTATACATCCCCCCAAGAACGACCGGTTCGATCCCCAATTCCCGCGTTGCGTAAAGGATGTACAAGGCCAGGTGGACATCCACAAAGAAGTTGGAAACCGTACTCGCCAGGGCAAAGGCACGTAAGACCGGATGTTTCAGCACAATCTGCAAGCCGTCCATAATCTCTTGGAAGATGGGCTTTCTCTTCTCAGACGCGCCGGGGTTCGGCTCTGGCGTGCGAATCCAACTCAAAAACACCGCGGAAACCAGAAAAGATAGGGAATCCACAACCATAGCGATGGGCGCGGTGGCTACCTGGATCAGCCAGCCAGCCAACCCCGGCCCGCTGATTTCCGCAATCGAGGCGCTGGTTTGTAGTTTGCTGTTCCCTTCGACTAACTGTTCACGCGAGACCAGCGAAGGGAGAAAAGCTGCGTAGGCAACTTCGAAAAAGACGTTGAGAATCCCCACCAGGAAACCGATACCATACAGATGCTCGATCCGTAAAAATCCACCCAATGCGGCGAAGGGGATAAATCCCAAAATGATCGTCCGTCCGAGGTCAGCCACGACCATGATCGGGCGGCGGCGCAGGCGATCCGCCCACGCTCCGGCGAACAGGCCAACAAGCAGCCATGGGATGTATTGCAGGGTGCCGAGCCATCCCATCTGGATAGGGGAGGCGTTCAATGTGAGGGTGGCAACCAATGGCAGCGCCAGCATCGTCGTCTGTGAGCCGAAAAGGGAAATGGTTTCGCCTACCCATAATTTGAGAAAATCGGGACTGCGCCAGAGGCCGGTGAAATATTTTGAGCTGCGCATGGTTTCGATTGACTCCTTTTTTTGTAACCTTCAAACCTTATTTTGAGAGTTATATTCTATTCCCAGATTTATAACTTGTCAATACGATTTTGAGGGTTATAATTATGATTAAATGGAACTGTTCAGGTCAAGAAAGAAGATTCCCCGAAAAAAAGGTGTGCGTGGGGTGTACACCCCACGCACACCTTTTTTTCGGCCTAATCTCCTGCTGGCTGAGTAGTTACAATTAAACATTATGGGAAAACTATTCTCCTTTGACCCCTTCCAGCCAGAGCAGATCGAAGTCTGCCTGGATTTTGCAAACACTCTCCGTTGGCATGCCAGCGACCAGCCCGAAGAGAAGTTACACACCTACCCCGATTGGGTGATGTGGGCAAGCGAGCGGGGGCTGGTTAAGGCGGATGAGGCGCGCGTCTTGATCGGAATGGCACACCAACACCCGGAGGAGGCCGCGCAAACGCTCCAACAGGCGGTGAATCTGCGCGAGGCCATTTACCGTGTTTTTTCCGCCCAGGCGCATGGTCAACTTCCGGCGCAGGCTGACCTGGATCAGATCAACGCGGCTGTATCTGAAGTGCTGGCAAAAGCGCAAGTGTTCTTAACAGAAAATGGTTTTCAATGGGGATGGATGGTGGACGTCCCCGCTCTCGATCAGATGCTCTGGCCCATCCCCCTTGCGGCGGCCAATCTGTTGACTTCCGAGGAACTGCTCCCCCGTGTGGGGGAGTGCGCCGATGACCGGGGCTGTGGCTGGCTGTTTCTCGATAGAAGTAAGAACCGCAGCCGCCAGTGGTGTGATATCAACGACTGCGGCAACCGGGCCAAACAAAAACGGCACTACGAACGCGCCCGGCGGAAAAAACGGGGGTAAGGAAGCGGGCAGGGTACCCACAGGCTCCATATTAATGACTAAAGTTCTGCACAAATCCGCAATCCGATTGCGGATTTGTGCAGAACGCGTTATACTTTAGACTGTCTTAAAGGAACTCCCTATGATTGACCGCACTTTGGCTGAAAAAATGAGCGTATTGGCGCAAAAGTTTCCCGTGATCGCCTTGACCGGTCCGCGTCAATCCGGGAAAACAACGCTGGTCAAGGCCGTTTTTCCATCCCTCCCATATGTCTCGCTGGAAGAACCGGACATTCGCCAGTTCGCCCTGACCGATCCACGCGGTTTCCTTGCCAATTACAAGGGCGGCGCGGTGTTGGACGAAGTTCAGCACACCCCTGATTTGTTTTCCTATATTCAGACCATTGTAGATACTACGGAAGCACAATTTGTCCTCTCCGGGTCATCCAATTTTCTGTTGCTGGAACGGATCAGCCAAACCCTGGCGGGTAGAAGCGCCATCTTACACCTGCTGCCATTTTCCCTACGAGAACTCGCCCATGGGGGCTACACGTTTGATCAGCCCGAACAGGCCGTCTTCATGGGGCAATATCCCCGCATCTACGATCGAGAGATTGCTCCTACTGATTTTTATCCTTCCTATACTCAGACCTACGTCGAAAGGGATGTACGGCTGATCAAAAATATCACGGATGCCAACGCGTTTATCCAATTTACCCGCTTATGCGCTGGGCGCGTCGGGCAACTGCTCAACTACACCAGCCTGGCCAACGATGCAGGTATCAGCCCCAATACGGCAAAATCCTGGCTATCGATCTTGGAAGCGTCTTACATCCTTTACCGGTTGCAACCCTATTATCAAAATTTCAACAAGCGGTTGGTGAAATCGCCCAAGCTTTATTTTTATGATACGGGGTTGGCATGTTCACTGCTCGGAATTCGCAGCGCCGAAACCGTGAATACCCACTTTATGAAAGGAGCTTTGTTCGAGAATCTCATTCTCAATGAATTTGTCAAGACGGTTCTTCATCGGGGCGAACGCACCTACCCGTATTTCTGGCAGGACAGCCGTGGAAAAGAAATTGATTGCCTGCTTTCCATAGGGGACACGATCATTCCGGTTGAGATCAAGGCTGGGAAGACGATGTCTGGCAGTTATTTTGACAATCTCAAACTCTGGCAGGCCCTTACAGGCCACCCGGCAGAGAAGGGGTATGTCGTTTACGGCGGGGAAACGTCTCTACAAACTGGGGATGGTTTTCTGGTCAGTTGGAAACAACTGGATCGGATCCCTTTTTGACCCACTCTCCACTCAATTGCGATTGCATGTGTCCAAACTTCGGACATTACAGGAGCGATTAGGGAGCGGTTGACGATTTTATGTTCGCATGATCCGGTGGAGTTTGAGAGGTTGGTGCGGGAGAAATGAAAAACACCCCGGAGGGTGTTTAAAAGCGGGATCGATTTGGATGGAGAGATACAGAATTCATGAAGTTTGTATAAGGATTTTGTATTGGTCTCTATGGTAATTTGTTGTAGTAAAATCATTTTCATGATAGCCGATACAGGGTTCTTTGGGAGATGTTTATTGAACTTGGAGTTCGAGTGAGTGGTATCCACTTTATTTCCGAAAGATCTTTGGATGTTTGTTCAGGCCAATGTAATTTATGTGGTCTTTGATAAATGTCTTCCTCTGGTGCTGACAATTCGAAAACCACAAACCCATTTACAACTAAAAGTATGTGTTTAACAAAATTACGTAAAGAGGGAGTGCAATACATAGACATCTTTTCCATAACGAAATCCCCAAATGACAAGGGAGTCAGGCCACGATGTATTCTAAAAGAACATGCACCAGAAAAAGTAGAAGTTGATGAACCAAATAAATTACGTCCACACGCGAGGAATTTCGTTGGCTCTGAACTTTGCCAAAGGAAGGATTCTATTGTTAGGTTATCACCTGGATAACTATCATTAGAGCGAAGGATGCATACGAATGTATCATATTTCTCGTATTGGGATTCAGCAATCATGATACAAGTGGCGTTTGAAATTTCTTTTTTAGCAACATGTGCATTTAACTGTATTTTTATTTCCACCTCTCTTAATGGAAAATGGCATTCGGTCAAATACTCAATTCTATTAAGAGTATCATCTACTTTATCAAATCTATTTGAAATGGCACCTTGGATTTGATTTCCATATCGATTTATCAAAGTAGCCTGTTCTGTGGCAGTCATAGGTAAACCGAGATATTGATAACGAACAATCAATCCTTCTGGACTATCGAGATGGTGTCGAAGAGTTTCCAAATCATAAATTTCGACGAAATCAATCGCTTTTGATCTGGCGAATTGCTTGAGTGAATCCTTGAGTGTAGGAGTAAGGTCTACATTTGTGAAGAAAATGAAACCTTCTAAAGTGAGATTTTCATTCAAAGCTGAGTTAAGATCTTTTTTGAATTTTCTTTTAGCCCAGTTTCGAT
>DATDOR010000671.1:0-3548 GCA_035293165.1 Anaerolineales bacterium
GTGAATGGTATAATCCCCGCCGATGTCAATCAAAGTCCTTGTAGTTGAAGATGAACCTGCTCTGCTCGATACCTTAGAATACAATCTGATCCGGCAAGGATATATGGTTGAAACGGCAAAGGATGGGCAGGCCGCGCTTTCCCGTGCCCGCCTGCTGAAACCGGACTTAATCGTGTTGGACATTATGCTCCCCTATCTCGACGGCTTTGAAGTTTGCCGAATTCTGCGCCAGGAGATGAACGCGCCTATTCTGATGTTGACGGCCCGGGATGCGGAAGTGGACCGGGTGGTGGGTCTGGAAATTGGTGCAGACGATTACCTGACGAAGCCGTTTAGTATGCGCGAGTTCCTGGCGCGGGTAAAAGCGCAACTTCGACGGGTACGGCTAGACCGGACGGAAGTTGCTGTGGACCCTTCGGTTGAATCAGAAACACTGGTCTCTGGCAACCTTTTGTTAAATGTCACCCGTCACGAAGCCTTTATGGATGGGCAGCCCCTATCCCTCAAGCCCAAAGAATTCGAACTTCTTCTCTATCTGGTCCGCCATCAAGGGCAGGTCATATCGCGTGATTTGCTGTTGGAACGTGTATGGGGGTGGAGTTTTACCGGGGGAAGCCGGACGGTGGATGTTCACATGCGTTGGCTGCGCGAAAAAATAGAAGCCCTTCCTGCCCGTCCCAACCGCCTGATCACAGTTCGAGGAGTGGGGTACCGCTTCGAAGGGTAATGGTGCGATGTTTCGTAGTATCCGTTCGCGCATCGCGTTTTCATTTGCACTATTTTTTCTGATTGTGATGGTTGGCTTAGGGGTTTATCTTGTCAATCAGGTTCGCCAGGCCAAACTCCAAGACCTTGAAACCCAGCTTACAACCAATGCACGGATGCTCGTACGCGTCTTACAACCATACGTTTTTGACGAGTCAAACATCCCGACGCTGGATAATTCGGCAAAAGAGTGGTCCAGAATTTTGAATGCCCGCGTGACTTTAATCAGCCAGGATGGATGGGTGTTGGGTGAATCAGACGAAGACCGCACACAAATGGAAAACCATGCCAACCGCCCGGAAGTCCAGCAAGCGCTCGCGACTGGCTTTGGTACCAGCATTCGAATGAGCGCGACAACGGGTATTCAGACCCTCTATGTCGCCGTTCCGATGGCGCAAGAAGAACAAATCACAGGCATTGTGCGCGTGGCCCTTCCTCTCTCCAAAGTGAGGGCGAACATCAACGGTTTTACACAGATTGTGATTTTTTCCACGGTCGTGACTTCTCTCCTGGCGGTTCTTTTAGCAATTTTCCTGGCAGAACGCATCACTCGCCCGCTCCGGCAATTAACCAAAGCATCCCGCCGGATTGCTGAAGGGGAACCGAATGTACAGCTTGCTCCCACAACTTTCGATGAGGTGGGAGAACTTACTCGTGCTGTTAACCAAATGGCTCAAAAACTGCAAGAGCAGATCAAAGACATTGAAACCGAACGGGGAAAACTCGGCGCGATCCTCCGGCAAATGACCAGTGCAGTCGTCATGGTGGACCCACAGGGCCGGATCCGGTTGCTCAACGCAGTGGCCGAAAGCATGTTTGGGGTGGAAGAAATTGAAGCTGTGGGGGAATCCCTGGTCGAGGTGTTGCGCCATCACCAACTGGTTGAACTCTGGCAGTCCTGTAAAGATTCGGCAGAGGAACAGGCTATCGCCCTGGAACTGCCCGCGAAACACCTCTTTATTCAAGCCATTGCTTCTCCTCTGGGTGATTTATTGGCCGGACATGTGTTGCTGGTTTTTCAGGACTTGACTCGCATTCGCCGCCTGGAAACTGTCCGGCAGGATTTTATTAGCAACGTTTCCCACGAACTCCGCACCCCGCTTGCGTCGCTCAAAGCCTTGACCGAAACGCTGCTCGACGGGGCGCTGGACGACCCTCCTGCTGCCCGCCGTTTTCTCACCCGGATCGAGACTGAAGTGGACAGCCTGACCCAAATCGTCCGCGAACTTTTGGAACTCTCGCGTATTGAGTCGGGACGGGTTCCAATCCAGTTTCAAAAAATTGATCCAAGGACACTCGTTCAGGGGGCGCGTGAACGGCTGCGTTTGCAAGCAGAGCGGGCGAATCTGGAGATCATGGTTGAATATAGTCCAGACCTCCCTTCGGTCATGGCCGATCCACCCCGCATGGAACAGGTGTTGATCAATCTCATCCACAATGCGATCAAATTCACCCCGGCCAACGGAAAAATCACCCTGCGCGCCCGTCCCCATCACAATGCCCGCACCGGCAATGACGAAGTGATCTTTGAAGTGCAAGATACTGGTGTAGGCATACCCTTTGATGACCTGCCACGCATTTTCGAGCGATTTTACAAAGCGGACCGTTCCCGCTCCGGCGGGGGTACTGGACTGGGACTGGCCATTGCCCGCCACCTGGTCGAGGCCCACAAAGGCCGGATTTGGGTGGAGAGTGTGGAACGCAAAGGCAGCACCTTTTGTTTCTCCCTCATCGCGGCGGAAGAGCGCAACGGGAAGAAGGATAACACATAGATAAGGGACACAGGTAATCAAGGTAACATGGTAGACATGGTAATCAGTTCAATGCGTCGAAAATCTCGTTCCTCTGTTCCTTTTCCTCTCTTCTCCTCTTCTCCTTTTCTCCTGTTCTCCCTCTACACCTTCGCCCTGCTTGTGTCATGCACCACGCCTGAGCAGCTGGAAGCCACCCCTGTTGGGAACCAGGCTATGATCCCTTTAGAAGATTGTGTGCTTGCTTTGCCCAGGTCGGACACGCAGATGGATGCCCAATGCGGCACACTGGCCGTTTTCGAAAATCGAGAAACGCAAACTGGAAGGCAAATTAACCTGCACCTCGCAGTGATCCCCGCCGTCAGCCGCAATCCCGCGCCCGACCCGCTCTTTTTCCTGACCGGCGGTCCAGGACAGGCAGCAACCGAATCCTTTCTCAGTCTTCAGGCAGCATTCCGAGACATCAATCGCGAGCGAGACATCGTACTGGTGGACCAACGCGGCGCCGGGCAATCGAATCCGCTCCGTTGCGATTTCCCCGACGAAACGATCTTCGATGATGATGCAGATGTCCAGCCCCTCCTCGAAGATTGTCTCGCCGGGTTGGATGCAGACCCCAGGCTGTATACCACCTCCATCGCTATGCAAGACCTAGACCAGATACGGGAAGCGTTAGGATATGAGCAGATCAACTTGTACGGTGTCTCTTACGGCACACGCGCGGCGCTGACCTATATCAAGATGTACCCCGACCGGGTGCGTGTAGTGATCCTTGACGGAGTTGTCCCCCAACAATTGCCTCTGGGATTGGATGTGGCTGCCGATGCCCAACGCGCCCTGGAGTTGATCTTTGCCCGATGTAAGATGGATAAACCCTGCACCGAAAACTTTCCTGATCTCTCTACCAGGTTCGATGAAATCCTGTCCGCACTTGGGACGGAACCGGTCCTCGTCCGGGTCGCACACCCGATCACCGGAGAACCCATTGAGTTTGATTTCACTCATGAGATGTTTGCTGTCGTGATGCGGTTT
>DATDOR010000672.1:0-6365 GCA_035293165.1 Anaerolineales bacterium
AGAACTCCAGGCCGCCGACCTGCTCTCCGAAATCCACCAACAGCGCGACCTGATCCGCAAAACCCGCGTCGACGCCGACCGCGCCCGCGCGGATGTGGTCAAAATTCGTGAAGAACTGGCCGCCCGCCTCGACGCCATCGAAGACGAGCGCCGGGACATCCTCGAAAGAGCAAGGCACCAGGCCACCGCCCGCGTTCAAGAAGTCGAAGAAGAAGTCCGCGAACTCCGCTACCAACTCGCCCGCGCTCGCCAGCCGCTCGAAATCGTCGAAGAAGTCGCGCAGGAAGTGGAAAAACTCGAAGACGAAATCTCCGTCCCCACTGAACGGGAATCCATCCCCCGTGACCTTCATCCTTCATCCCTTCGACTTCGCTCAGGACAGGCCCCCATCCGCCTCGGCGATAAAGTCAAACTCCGCTCCCTAGGCACACAAGGCGTGGTTACTGCCCTCAGTGAAGACGAAGCCGAAGTTCAGATCGGTATCATGCGCGTGCGCACCCGCCTGAGTGAGTTGGTGTACGGCGGGGAATCGGAAGAACCTTCTGCTGAGGCCTCCAAACGCCGCAGGAAGAAAGCATTGGTCAGTGAGCAGTCGTCAGTAGTCGGTCAACCATCTGCTCCCGGTGTGGAGTTGGATTTACGCGGACAGCGCGTAGAAGAGGCGCTCGAAAAACTAACCGACTACCTCGACCGGGCGTATTTGACCCAGGTCCCCTTTGTTCGCATTATTCATGGCAAAGGCACGGGCAAGTTACGGGATGCAGTACGGGAGGCCCTACGAAATAATTCCAACGTTCGCAACTTTGAAACCGGTTTGGATGGGGAAGGGGGTGATGGGGTGACAGTGGTTAAGTTCAACGAATAAAACGATAGGCTACGAATTCTTTTGCTGCCAGCGCTCATAATTCCCCAAACCATCATAAGCGGCATACTTATACGAATCAGCCAGGGTCGGATAATTATAGACAGCCTGGATAAACGTGTCTATCTGACCGTTAGCTGCCATCACATGTGCGCCGATGTGAATCAACTCCGAGGCCATTTCCCCAATCAGATGAACGCCGAGGAGTTTCTTGTCCATAGGGGAAAAGATCAGTTTGAGCATCCCGTTCATGTCCCCAATGATCAGGCCACGGGGGTTATTTTCGTAATATGCGCGCCCGACGAGGTGGGGGATGTTCTTCGCCTGGCAATCATCTTCCGATAATCCCACCATTGAAATTTCCGGAATGGTATAGATGGCAAATGGCAAAATGGGGGAGACGGCTTCTTTATAACGCAGACCAAACGCGTGAACCATTGCGACTCGAGCCTGTTCCATCGAAGTAGAAGCCAAAGCAGGGAACCCGATCACGTCTCCGGCGGCGTAGATATTTGGAATGTTCGTTTGATATTTCTCATTGACGAGAATCAGCCCGCGATTGCCCATCACTACACCAACAGTTTCCAACCCCAGCCCTTGCACATTGCTTTGCCTTCCTGCTGCAAACAGGACAATGTCACAGTCAGATTCATCCCCACTCAAAAGGGTGAGATGAACGTGATTTTTCCGAGTTTCGACCTTTGCAACGCGGTCATTGAAGACAAAGCGAAGGCCTAATTGTTCCAGCCCATTTTTTAAACGAGCAGAAATTTCACTATCCATGTAGGGTAGCAACCTATCACGAGAATCAATTAAAGTCACCTTAACCCCTAACGCAGTAAATATGGAGGCATATTCACAGCCGATGACGCCGCCGCCAACGACCGTTATGGTCCGGGGAATGCGATTCATTTGTAATATCGAGTCGGAGTCATAAACCAGGCGATGGTCAAAGGGAATGTTATTCGGGTGGAAGGGGGATGAACCGGTGGCAATGAGGATGAAGTTTGTTTTGAGTTCAATGATCTCCTCAGAATTTTGTTGAACCTGAACGGTATTTGCATCTTTTAGACTGGCTGTCCCCCTGAATAGTTCAATAGTGTGACGCTCAAGATTACGGTTGATGATTTGCCATTCCTTCTCAATCACGATTTGTTTGCGGTACATGAAATCTTTGATGGTTAACCCGTCTTTGAGTGAGTAATCAATCCCATACAAACCCCGTTGACGCAGGCCGGAGAAATAGAGGGCGGTTTCGCGTAGAGTCTTGGAGGGAACAGTGCCCGTATTGATGCCAGCTCCACCTGGATAGGGAGCACGTTCAACCAGTGCGACTTTTTTGCCGAAGTAGGCTGCCTGGGCAGCGCCCTTTTCCCCGGCTGGGCCAGAGCCAATCACGATAAGGTCGAAGGATGTAGACATTTCGCTATGGAACAGGTTTCCCCCCCGCAGCAACGAACAGGGCGTACCATTCCTCGCGACTCAATGTAACAATATCCGCCACGCAACTGGCGATGAGACGCTCCTGGTGAGTGGTGCCGATGATGGGTTGGATGTTTGCCGGGTGGCGGAGGAGCCACGTGAGGGCAATGGCCTCCCGTGTAGCGCCTTTTTCCGCGGCGAGTTGGGCGATCAGGGCGGCAACGCGATGGGCCGCAGCGTCGTCTTTGGGGCCGGGGTCAATCAGTTTCCCGCCCGCAACAGGTGCCCAGGCCTGAATCATAATCCCATGCAGACGACAATAGTCAAGTGTCCCGATTGAGGCCGTGTATGGGACACCATTTTGATTGGCAAAAATACCTTCTGTGATTAACTCTGAATGGAGCAAGTTCAATTCCACCTGATTGACAATCAACGGCTGCCGGATATATTTTTGCAAAAGGGCAATTTGTCCTGCAGTATGATTGCTGACCCCAAAGTAGCGCACTTTTCCACTTTGGTGTAGTTCATCAAATGCGCGGGCGATTTCAACCGGGTCACCCAGGGGATCGGGGCGGTGCAGGAGCAGGATGTCGAGGTAATCGGTTTGGAGCCGGGTCAGGCTGTCTTCGACGGCGCGCAGGATGTGGGCATAACTAAAGTCATAACGCCCTGGTAAACCCGGCAATGGATCATCCGCAAAGCGGATCCCACACTTGGACTGGATGATAATGGTTTCGCGCAAGCCAGGAGACGCCGCGAGAATCTCTCCGAACACCGATTCGGATTTGCCACGGGTGTAAATGTCGGCATGATCAAAGAAATTGATGCCCTGTTCGAGAGCGGTTTCGATAAGACGGGCAGCCTTATTCTTTTCTTCGGTAGTGGGTGGGGCGTCACTCCAATTCCCACCGAGATTCATACAACCGTAAGCAATACGGGAGACGAGTAGGTCTGTATTAGGAAGCGGGTACGTGTTCATTAAAATGTGCAAACCGCTGATCGCCAAGCTTAACCAATCGCTTAAACATATCGTTCACAACATCTGCAAGGAGCGTCTCTTCGTTTAACTGCTCGTACACGGTGAGAAAAGTCTCTCTGGCGTGATCGGGAGATTTCACCCAAGACAATCCTTGCATCTTAAGTTCGTTTTGGAGAACGAGTTGTAAGTTCCACATGTTTAGGAGCAGGTTCAAGTATTTTTCCGTGGCCAGCTCCGATTTGCGGAGCGCAAGGAGGACTTCAAAAAAACTGTCTTTTCTTTTGGATTTTTGATATTTTCGATAAAACGCGTAGAAAAATGGTTCGATATCTTCGGCATGCTGAATATAAAAGTCAAAATAGGTTTCAGAGGAAAATATTTCTTCGTAAATGGTCGGCGTCTCGAAGAGAAAATCACACCATGCACGATGGTTTAAGATACCAACAGGGTTAATCAGGTAATTAAGCCCGCTGCCTTCTAAAGGGTGGGTTTTATCCTCGCGTCTGTCCAAAAACACATATAAATTTTCGCCACTTTCCAAAAGAGCCTGCTGTTTATGCTCGTCACAGGCAACACGGCACCCATACCATCGGTTAGGTTGTTCCTGGCTAATGAGAGGAGGGGCTTCACCGACAAAACATGCACTTGTATGAGTCATAAAGTTTTTCCCGAATATCTTCTCAAAAGAAATGCTTCTCACCTGGCCTGTGAGGGATAATTGATTATAGTAGATTCTTTGAACTTGTGCGAGCGGATTTCCGCCCAAACACATTCCATGAATTCCAACCTGTTGTGGTGTCGTGGGGAGAGATTCGGATGAAACAGGCCCAATTCTTTAACTTGGACTTCCAAACGTGTCCACCAACAACTTCACGTCCCCTCCCACCGGATACAAAATCGGGCAGGTGCAGCCGCGTTTGACGTATTCCTGCACCTTTGCACGGGCTTCGTCGGGCGTGCCGGAAGCAGTGATGTGGTGGATCAGATCTTCGGGGACGAGGTGTTTGGCTTTTTGAATTTGCTCGTGCGTTGCAGGCCAGCCGAGGACAGATTGAATTTCGGCCACCACCGCCTGAGATACGCCGGACGCTTTGGCAATGTGCGGTTGCTGGGCAAGGTACTGGCAGAGCAGGCCGCGCGTGGTGTCAATCGCCTTGTCATGGTCATGATCCACCGAACAGACGACGAGCTGCGGGCGGTCAATGCCGTCGAGCGTTCGCCCCACGCGGCGCGCACCTCGATCAAGCTGTTCGAGCGCGTCGTCGTTATACTCGGGCGGGACGCAGTAGTTCAACACCGCGCCGTCAGCAATCTCGCCGGTAAGTTCCATCATCTTTGCCCCCGTCGCGCCGATCATGATCGGGACGTGGCGCGGTTCCTTGCGCCCATGTACGACATCCAACTCAATGCCATCCACATGATGAAACTCGCCATGAAAAGTTACCCTTTCCATGTTGAGCAGGCGGCGCAGGACTTCCACCGTTTCGCGCATCGCGGTCAAGGGTTTACGCCGTTCGATCCCTACGTTGCGCGCAAGCGGGTCCCACCACGCGCCGATGCCGCAAATCACGCGGTTGGGAGCCAGGTCGTCGAGGGTGAGGAAAGTCGCAGCCAGCAAGCCAATATTCCGCGTCCAGTTATTGATCACCCCCGAGCCAACTTTGAGTTTTTCGGTCACGGCGGCGTAAGCAGCCATCGGGACAATGGCGTCCCGCACGAGGCGGGATTCGGCCTGCCAGACGGCTTCGAAGCCATTTTCTTCGGCATAGCGAACGTAATCAAGGCCGTCGCGCAGGTCATGGGCATCTTGAAGGTAGAGGGCAACTCGGTAGGACATGGGGGACTCCTATAAACAGTAAAAAGTAAGCTGTGTGGATTTAGTTGTAGTATTCAGTGTTCAGTAACCAGTTTTCAGTTGGAATAGCCCAAAACTACTCTCACTGAATTGGTTACTGGTATTTTATCAGGGTTGGAATGATTTCTTACAAAAAATTCAGTGGTCAATCTTCCGACTGACCACTGAATACTGTTAACTGAAAACTGATTACTCGTCTCAAAACGGCACAAAACTCTCTGTAATTGCCTCTTCATTAAAATACGGCAATCGGTCCCCCAGCAGCTCCAAATCTTCCGGCCAATCTAAGTCCAGCGCAAACGATTCCTTCTCGACCACGTGCAAATCCGCCCCAGCCCGGATGGCGTGGGCAACGTGGCGGTCAAACGAACCTTTCCCGTAATCGAAACGGATCAAGTCAGGCGGCGCGACGAGCAGCGCATTCGTTCCTTCATTGCGGCGGTCGGGGGCGATCACCACCGTGGGTTTCCCATTTGCCATACTGATCATCTCCTGTACATCTTCCGGGTCGAGCAAGGGCAAGTCCGCCGGGATCACCAACACTCCCCGTACCTTGTACGCCTTCGCTATCAGGCACGCCCGCGCCACCGCCAGGTTCAGCCCCGGATTACCGCTTTCCAGCAGCGTCTGCGCCCCCAAATTTCGAGCCACCGACAACGCTTCCGGGTCACGGCTCACTACCATAATCTTTTCCAACCCCTTAACCTTTTTCAAACGTTCGACCGTATGGCTCAACATCTCCCTGTTTAGACCGATCCGGTCTTCCTCCGAATATTCTTGTGCCAAACGGGATTTTCCCCGCCGTAAAGGTTTGATGGGAACGATAGCCCATAGGCTCATTTTTCACGCTCCTTTTTTCCTTTTGCAAAAAAAGTCAACACTTCCCCTGCCAACCGGCGACGGTCAGCAGACGTTTTCATCAGGGTATCGGTCACAAAAGGCCGGATACCCAACATCCGGACAGCATCCAGGCTCTCTGTATCTTGTTTATCAAATACAAAACCCTCCAACAATCCCCCATAATGCCTTGCCACCGCCAGCGCAGACGGCTCCACCCCCAACTCCGCGTACATCTTCGCCGCCGGCCCCTTCACGGCCTGCCCGGCAATGATCGGTGACACTGCCACAATTCTCCCCCCTTTCCCTGAGGGAGAGGGGCTGAGGGTTTCCCTTACCCCTGGAATCGCCAAAATTGGATCTACACTCACCCACGGATTTGAAGGGCAAATCACGATCAAATCCGCCCC
>DATDOR010000673.1:0-5057 GCA_035293165.1 Anaerolineales bacterium
GGATAGCGAAGACTGGCAGACCTATGTTTCACCCGTCCAGTTTTCACCCGCAACCGGGGAGGCGTCTCTGTACTTCAGCAGCCCGGTAGTTGACCGGACGAATGGGCAGGTGTTGGGAGTTTTGCGGGCGCGCTACCGGGCGGATGTGTTGCAGGAACTTTTGGCGGAGAAAAACGGGATTGCCGGGGCTGGTTCGTTTGGCGTGTTGTTTGATGATTTCCATCTCCATCTGGCTCACGGCACCGAACCGTCGGTGAATTATCTGCCGATCACCCGGCTTCCAGACAATGAAGCGGCGCTGCTCCGGGCGGAGCAACGGTTGCCCGATTTGCCGGATGACGAACTCTTTGCCTTGCAGTTGGACGAATTGGAAGCGAATTTGTCGGCCATGCGTACCCAGCCCTTTTTTGAGGCGGAAGATGTCGCCACAGGGGATGCAGTCAACCAGGTCGCAGTCATCGAGATGAAAACCCGCCCCTGGGTGGTGGCCTTTTTCCAGCCTCAAGAGGGGTTTCTCGAACCGATTCAAGCGCAGAACCGGATCACATTGATCGCGTCCGGTTTATTAGGGGTGATTGCAATCATCCTCGCTTTTGCGATGGGGAACTTCATCGGGAAGCCGATCCTCCAGCTTACCCAAACCGTCTCACGCTTTACGCGAGGGGAGATGGGGGCACGCGCCAATATCAAATCGGGTGACGAGATCGGCGTGTTGGCGACAAGCTTTAACCAGATGGCCGAACAGGTCAGCGTTCTCGTTCGCGGGATGGAAGAGCACACGCAGGCGTTAGAGGCTGAAATCAAAAATCGCCAACAAATCGAAGAAGCTCTACGCGAAAGCGAAGCCCGCTACCGATCCACTGCAACCCTTACGAACGATTACATTTACAGCCTCACGGTTACTCCCGAGGGCAAGTTCCTCGTAGATTGGATGACCGGCGCGTTCCAAACCCTGACCGGGTACACCCCGGAAGAGTTGGAAGCACACGGGGGTTGGAGTTCGATTGTCCTGCCCGAAGACCAGACATATTACCTTGCAAAACGGGAGGAATTGCTCACCACTGGCAAAATTGATGTGGTCGAATATCGCATCGTCACGAAAGAAGGCAAAACGAAATGGGTGCGCGACCACCGCCGTCCCACCTGGGATGAAGCGCAAGAACGCGTAGTCAACATTTTAGGGGCGTCCTACGACTACACCACCCGCAAACAAAACCAGCTTGAAATGAGCAAACTGGCCGCCATTGTCGAAAACTCTGAAGATGCGATCTTAAGTGCAGACCCGAGCGGGAAGGTCTTAAGCTGGAACCCCGGGGCCGAGCGGATGTTTGGGTATCAAGCCGATGAAGCTATCGGACGATCTTTGCCCGACCTCATCACGTCCGTCGAGGAACACGCTGAGGCCGCCAAAATGTTCGAGGCGCTTGCCCAGGGCCGGCCCATCCACCAACTGGAGGCCTTGCGGTTTGCGAAGAGCGGGAAGAAGATTGACGTTTCAGCAACCTTTTCGCCAATTATGGACTCGCAAGGCAATGTCACTGCGATTTCTGCCATCATGCGCGACATTACTGAACAGAAAAAAGTTGAGCGAGAACTGGAAAACGCCAAAGAAGCCGCCGAGTCCGCCAACCGGGCCAAAAGTGCGTTCCTGGCGAACATGAGTCATGAACTCCGCACCCCGCTCAATGCGATATTGGGCTTTACACAACTGATGGCACGCGACCAAAGCCTCGCGGTTGATCAGCAGGAAAACCTGCAAATCATCAGCCGCAGTGGGGAGCATCTCCTTGCACTCATCAACGATATTTTGGAACTATCCAAAATCGAAGCCGGACGCACCACCCTGCGCGAGGCAACGTTTGATTTACATAGGTTATTGAGCGATCTTGAAGACATGTTCCACCTGCGCGCTTCAGATAAAGGGCTGCATATCATCCTGGACCAGGAAGAGACCCTCCCTCGTTATATCCGTGCAGATGAAGGTAAATTCCGGCAGGTATTGATCAATTTGATCGGCAACGCGGTCAAATTCACCAAAGAGGGCGGCGTTTCGATCCGCGCCGGGTCCCGACAGGATAACGGCGAATACAAACTGCACATCGAAGTCGAAGATACCGGGCCAGGCATTACCCCCGAAGAGACAGAAATCCTATTCGAGGCATTTGTGCAAACCCATGCCGGAACCGAAGTCAAAGAAGGCACAGGGCTAGGACTGTCTATCAGCCAGCAATTTATCGAACTCATGGGTGGGGAAATCCGCGTCGTCAGCGAATTGGGCAAGGGGTCGATCTTCATTTTTGAAATCCCTTTCCATCCCGCCAGCGCGAGCAACCTGATTGTCGAAAAACCTATCCGCAAAGTGATTGGGATGGAACCCGGCCAACCCACCTGCCGCTTATTGATTGTCGAAGACCGGCTCGAAAACCGCAAACTGCTTGTCCGGCTCCTGCGGCCTTTCGGCTTTGAACTGCAGGAAGCTGCCAATGGAAAAGAAGGGTTGGACATCTGGGAGGTATGGGATCCACACCTCATTTGGATGGACATGCGGATGCCGGTCATGGGCGGGTACGAAGCGACCCAGCGCATCAAGGCTACCACCAAAGGCCAGGGTACGGTAGTCATCGCCATCACTGCCAGCGCGTTTGAAGAAGATCGGGCGCTCATTCTCTCTGCCGGATGTGATGATTTTTTGAGCAAACCCTTCCGAGAATCGGAAGTATTTGACATGCTGACCAAACACCTGGGCATCCAATTCATCTACCAGGATACACAATCCGAGCTGCTCCCCTCTCAGGAAGCGAGCGGGGACATACTGGAATCGGGAGGGTTGGATGGGATCCCAGCCGAAATCCTGGCCCAATTGCATACCGCGACCGTTCAAGCAGACATTGACCGCGTCGTTGCATTGATTGATGAAATTAAAACCTACCATCCCCAGGCTGCCCGGAAACTATCGGAACTGGCTCAGAATTTTGAGTACGATCAAATTATTTCATTGACAGAATCTGTACCGCGAGAAGGTTAAGCAATGCACGACGATGGCGCACCCCACGGAAATATTCTCGTTGTTGACGATACCCCGGCCAATCTCCGGCTTCTGGCCGGAATGTTGACCGAACACCACTACAAAGTCCGCCCGGTTCCTAACGGCTCCCTGGCCCTGGGCGCGGCGAAAGCAGTTCCCCCTGATCTGATCCTTTTGGACATCAATATGCCAGGCATGAACGGGTATGAGGTGTGTCAGGCTTTAAAAGCTGACCCCACGACGCGTGACATTCCCGTGATCTTCATCAGTGCGCTGGACGAGGTCATGGACAAGGTGAGAGCGTTTGAAGTCGGCGGGGTAGACTACATCACCAAGCCTTTCCAGTTTGCCGAGGTGATAGCGCGCGTCGAGACTCATTTGTCCTTGCGTTGGTTCCGCCAGAAACTGGAAGAAGCCAACCAATACCTGGAAAAGCGCGTTCAAGAACGCACAGCTGAACTATTCCAGTTGCACGCCGCCTCCGACCGGTTTGTTCCTCAGGAATTCCTGGCGCACTTGAACAAAAACACGATCACGGATGTGTTCCTGGGTGACCAGGTTCAACGGGAAATGACTGTCATGTTTTCAGACATCCGCAACTTTACAACCTTGTCCGAAAAAATGACGCCCCAGGAAAACTTCAACTTTTTGAACGATTATCTGAGTCGCATCAGCCCGATCATCCGGCAGCACAAAGGGTTTATTGATAAGTATATGGGGGATGGAATCATGGCATTGTTTCCCGAATCGGTGGACACAGCCCTGGAAGCAGCCGTTGGGATGCGCCATGAGGTTGCCCGATACAATGAGCGGTTGCAAAGCCAGGGGCAAAAATCCATTTCAATCGGGATCGGACTCAATACAGGAAAGCTGATGCTTGGCATTTTGGGGGAAGAGCGCCGCCTGCAAGGTACTGTGATCTCCGATGTCGTGAATCTGGCCTCACGTTTTGAAGGATTAAACAAGCTGTATAAAACCTCCATTATCACCTGCGAATATACCCTCTCCTGTCTTCAACAACCAGCCAATTTTCATTTCCGCATGATTGACCGGGTACGCGTGAAAGGAAAAAACAACGCAACAACAGTGTATGAAGTTTTCGACGGAGACCCGGAAGACCTCTTCCAGTTAAAAATGCAGACGCAACCCACTTTTTCGGAGGGGATAGAACTATATTTAGAAAGGAAATTCGCAAAAGCCATCCTTGCTTTTGCGGTGGTAGTTCGCAAAAACCCCCAAGACAAAGCAGCTGAACTTTATCTGGAACGATGTGGACTTCGGTTGGAAAACGGCGTCTCAGATAGTTGGAGTGGGATAGAAAATTTGGACTCCAAGTTTGATTAATGGTCTGCCATTCTGGTCAGGCAAATTCCCCTAAATCCATATCCAAAAACGCATCCACAACTTGGGGGTCAAAATGTTTGTCCGATTCATCTCGCAGATGGGCGCGCACTTTTTCGGCTGGCCAGGCCTCACGGTATGGGCGGTCAGAACGCAGGGCATCCCAAACATCTACAATGGCAAAAATACGTGCGGCCAGCGGAATCTCCCTGCCGTACAAACCATCCGGGTATCCTGAGCCATCCCATTTCTCGTGGTGGCGATGGGGGATGTCGAGCGCCGGGCGGAGTTTTTCAATCGGCTCCAGCATTTCATAGGCATAAACCGGGTGCTTTTTCATGATTTCCTGTTCCGCTTCCGTTAATTTTCCCGGTTTGAGCAAAATCCGGTCTGGGATCCCCATTTTGCCAATATCGTGCAAGAGCGCGCCTCGCCGGATGTGATTGAGTTCCTCTCCCTCAAAACCCATGCTCTTCGCGAGCCGCAAAGTTAATTCAGTGACCCGGCGAGTGTGTCCCTCTGTTTCCTGATCTCGCAATTCGAGGGCACGCGCCCAACCTTCCAGCGTAATGTCATAGGCTTGAGCCAGTTCAAAGTTGGAACGCTGCAAATCATTGAACAACCGGGCATTTTCAATGGCCACTGCGGCCTGGTTCGCAAAAGCTGTCAGGATATTTAAATCTCGCTGTGT
>DATDOR010000674.1:0-4292 GCA_035293165.1 Anaerolineales bacterium
CACCCCCACGCACACCTTTTTTTCGGAGTTTCTTCTCCCTTAGCCTAGGCAGTTACGATGATCCCCCTCTCAGGTTGAGTAAGTTGCTTCGCTTACTCAAAGGGATGAGTGACCTCGTTGCTAAAGGGATTATAGATGGGATTGGTGCCTGCCCAAACACAAGCCGGTTTGTCGAGCGTATTACACATTAGTCCCTCTGAACAGCGGTGTCCTAAGACTTGCGGTGGCCCATCCGGCATGTGTTCTGGCGGATACACAACCAGAGCCTCCAGTGTCACTTCTTGCTGGATACGTAAGCAATATACGGTTTTGACGGTTTCCCAGGTTTTTGTAGCCATAGATGCCTCCAAGTTTAGAAAGAAAGTGATTACTCAAACAGGAAGGAGGGTAGCCCGAAAAAAAGGGGTACCCCCCACGCACCCCTTTTTTTCGGGAAACCTTCTCTCTTAACCTGAGCAGATACGAAAGAAAAATACATATGAGAGCATATCAACTAGAAAGATGGCTAACCAGGGGCAGGTGTCCCTATTTCCTCAGGGCAATTGCCCTCTCAAATTTAAGCAGAACGGGTTTGACAGATTGAGCGAGTAGCGTATAATCGTAGTACTTTTTTCGCATCAATGAGGATGCGTTCGAATTTCAAAAAGGAGGTGCCCTGCCCAAATACTTTAGGAGTTACCTACTTCCCCCTTTTTATTTCACAACCCCCTATTGGAGAAGAACATGAAACGAAAAACCTTTTTTATCTTGTTTTCAATTCTGATTTTGGCCGGCCTGATGCTCGCCGCGTGCCAACCTGCTGCCCCCGAAGCAACGGAGGAACCCGCAGCCACAGAAGTGATGACAGAAGAGGTCATGGAAGAGACCTTCGAACCTGCCTCGCTTGTGGCGCCCGATTGTGATTACGGCGGCAAGATCAAGTCCATCGAAGCGGTGGATGCACTCACCGTCAAGTTCACCATGTGTAAATCGGATCCAGCCTTTGAGGCCAAAATTGCCTTCACGCCATTCGGTATCCAACCTTCTGAATATATCGCTGCAACCGGTGGCACAGGCGATTTGTTATCCAAACCGGTCGGCACAGGCCCCTGGATGTTAGAAAGCTGGGAACGGGGTGACAGCTTAACCTTCAAACGTTTTGAAGATTACTGGGGTCAAAAACCGTCCTACGAAACCCTCGTTTACCGCTGGGCGACTGAAAGCGCTACCCGCCTTTTGGAACTCCAGGCCGGGACGGTGGATATGATCACCAATGTCGGCCCCGATGATATAGCGACAGTTGAAGCGGACCCAAATCTGGTTCTCATTCCTGTTGCCAATCCCAACATACTGTACCTCGCAATGACCAACACCTTTTCGCCCTTTGACGACGTCCGTGTTCGACAAGCAGTTGCAATGGGGATTGACCGCCAGCGCATTATTGATACTTTCTTTCCAACAGGTTCCGAAGTTGCCAGCCACTTTACCCCATGCAGCATTGCCAATGGCTGCCAGGGCGACCCCTGGTATGATTTCGATCCCGAAGCCGCGCGAGCTTTGCTTGCCGAAGCCGGTTTCCCCGATGGCTTTTCGACCAGCATCTTCTACCGCGATGTTGCGCGTGGCTACCTGCCTGAAGTGAGCAGTGTCGCGGTTGAATTCCAGACCCAACTGCGTGAGAACCTGGGTATTGAAGCTGAAGTCGTCGTGATGGAATCCGGTGAATTCATCGCAGAATCTCAAGCTGGTAACCTGGATGGCTTCTACCTCCTCGGTTGGGGTGCTGATTACCCGCATGTGACCAACTTCCTCGATTACCACTTTGGGTTGGGCACCGTTCAGTTTGGGAACACCTTCGATGAAATCGTCAACCCACTGCTGGAAGCCTCCACCATTGCCGATCTCGATACGGCTGCTCCGTTATACGCTGAAGCCAACAACATGCTTCGTGAATTCGTCCCGATGGTTCCCATTTCCCATGCGGCTTCTGCCGCTGCTGCCCGCGCCGATGTGCAGAATGCACACTATCCACCCTTTGGTGCACCGCAGTTCCACTTGATGGATCCGGGCAAAGACACCCTGGTCTTCATGCAAAATGCTGAACCTATCAGCCTTTACTGTGCGGACGAATCCGATGGTGAATCCCTCAGCCCCTGCCAGCAAGTTGTTGAAACCCTTCTTCAGTACAAGACTGACTCTGGCGATACCGAACCTGCACTGGCAACCAGTTGTGACGCGAACGCGGATTCGACCGAATTCGTCTGCCACCTGCGGGATGGCGTAAAATTCCATGATGGTTCCACCTTTGATGCCAATGATGTGGTCGCTTCCTGGGCTGCTGGCCTGGATGCTGCTAATCCGAACCACGTCGGGAACACCGGCACTTTCACCTACTATGAATACTTGTGGGACAAGTTCATCAACCCGCCGCCCGAAGAGTAAATGGTTCTCGAAAACAGCCTTTGGTTTTTAGCCAGGGCATAAATAGTGAAAGCGGGATGGGCACCGCCCATCCCGCTTTCCAAATTAATAAAATTCGTCATGGTTCAGTACACAATTCGTCGAATTCTGCTTGCAATTCCCGTTTTGTTGGGAATTTTGATTATCACCTTCGGTCTGGCTCGAGCGATTCCTGGTGATCCATGCCATTCAATTCTTGGTGAAAAGGCTTCCATCGCTGCTTGCGAAACCTTTAATCGCGCAAACGGTTTTGATAAACCCGTGATCAACTGTATCTCTGTTGAAAAACCCTACCACTTTGACCGCACAACCTGCACGACTAACCCGCTCGAAACACAATTTTTTACCTATATGGGCAAAATCCTAAGGGGCGATTTTGGGGATTCTATCCGGTTCAGCCGCCCGGTTTCATTGATTCTGGTTGAACGATTACCCATGTCTATTGAGTTGGGTTTGGTGTCCATTATTATTTCAATTCTTATTGGGATTCCCGCCGGAATCATTTCCGCCGTTCGACAAAACTCAGTGGTTGACATTACAACGATGGTTGGCGCGAATATTGGTGTTTCGATGCCCGTGTTTTGGCTGGGTTTGATGTTGGCTTATGTATTTGCTATTCTTTTGAAAGATACCCCTCTATGGCTGCCTCCTTCTGGGAGATTGACCGCTGGTTTGAGTGCGACACCTTTTTATGAAGTGTATGGATGGAACATATCAGAAGAATCTGTCTGGTTTAATTTCTTGGAATTTTTTGCTAATCTCTTCATTTTGAATTCGATACTCACGCAAAATTGGAAAGTTTTCGGGGATGCGATCCAACACTTAATCCTTCCCGCGATGGCCTTGAGTACCATTCCACTGGCAATTATCGCCCGTATGACTCGTTCAAGCATGTTGGAAGTCTTGCGCCTGGATTACATCCGTACTGCACGAGCGAAGGGGCTGTTTGAAAAAGTTGTCATTGCAAAGCATGCTTTTCGAAATGCCTTGCTACCTGTTGTCACGATAATTGGCTTACAAATGGGAACCTTGTTTGCTGGTGCAATCCTTACCGAGTCAGTTTTTGGCCTTGCCGGGGTTGGGCGGATGTTATTTGAAGCGATCACGGCACGGGACTTCCCTATCGTTCAGGCCTTTACGGTTGTGATCGCGATTGGATATGTTCTCGTTAATCTTCTGGTTGATTTGTCTTACGTATTCATTGACCCTAGAATTAGACTTGATTAGATGTAACTACTCAGCCCAAAGTAGAAAAACCCCGTTAAATAATTATGACCACAACAGCTTCTATTACTGATCCTATGACTTTGTCTTCGACTAAAGAGGATTATCGCTCAAACAGCCTTTGGCGACTGACACTTAAACGTATTCTCAAACAACGTTCTGCTGTGTTTGGTCTCACTATTATCGGCTTTATGATTATCATTGCAATTTTCGCTCCCATAATTGCCACCTACGATCCTGAAGCATCCTTGATTGGTGTAGAAGATATTCCAAAACGGTCCAAGCCATGTGTCTATATGCTTGGGTGCTCAAAAGAGCAACCCCAACATCTTATGGGAGTAGATGGCAATGTTCGGGATGTGTTTAGCCGAATTGTGTATGGGGCCAGAGTATCACTTTGGGTCGGCTTTGGAGCGGTCACTTTTGCGATTGTTATCGGGACAACTTTGGGGGCTATTGCCGGGTATGCCAGTGGCCGTGTAGACAATATTATTATGCGGTTAATGGATGTGCTTTTGGCGTTTCCGTCGCTGCTTTTGGCGATTGCGATCATTATGGTCTTGGGGCGTGGTTTACAAAATGCTCTATTGGCGATTGCGATTGTCAGCATTCCAGTTTATGCGCGCGTC
>DATDOR010000675.1:0-24199 GCA_035293165.1 Anaerolineales bacterium
CACCCCCACGCACACCCCAAAATCTGGCATTTACCACGTCAAATCCCAAAGAGCCACAAATATACCTGGCACGCCCCGGAAATAGAACAGGATTACGGTAATTGAGAATTACTCTTCGTTCTCGTCGTCTTCACCCCCAACATCTAATTGGTCGAGAAAATCTTCAAACACAGAGAGACGTTCTTGTATTTCTTCCTCGGCTTCTGGAGAAATATATGTAGAGGAGGCTGAATCCGCGCTTTCCTCCTCAAGGTTTTCCTCAGGAATGATCCCGGCGCTTTCCATCACACCTTGGGAAACCAGTATGGGAACGTGGGCGCGTACAGCTAATGCAAGCGCGTCGGAGGGTCGAGAGTCTACATTAATTGTCGATCCATTAACTTCAGCCACGATGTTACCGAAGTAGACCTCATCACGCAACGAGATCACTTCAACTCGTAAAATGCGTGCTTCCAGGGCACGAAATACGTTATTTAATAAATCATGGGTCAGAGGCCGAGACACCTCGACTTCTTGTAAGGCAATCGTAATCGCCTCAGCTTCGTATGGCCCAATCCATATGGGTAAGTAACGTTCGGCTTGCGTTTCCCTCAAAATAACTATTCGCTGTTGGGACATCAAACTTACTCGAATACTATCTATGACAACTTCAACCATAATTTGGCTAGGCATATGTTCCTCCAGGAAACGTAAAATGGAACAGAATACGATGTATTCTAACATGGGCAAGAATGTGTTGCAACTAAATATTAAGACCTTAATATGATTGATTATTGTATGTTCAACTCTTCTAAACGCGGTTATAATCATGATAACGAAATGTTAAAATTTTAAGATTCAATGAAACTGGGATTCTTTATTTGAACAGGAAAGAATATGGAAGCAAAAGTACTTTGGATTGAATCCGGCCCGACTAACGACACCTTCATACCTGTACTTAGAAAAAAAGGGTATCACGTTGATATTGTCTCGACTGGTAAATCTGCCCTCGAGCAAATTCTTGCTGTTTCTCCCCACGTGGTTGTGATTAATGCAGCCTCTTTACGCTCAAATGGCTCACGAATTTGCCAGAGTATTCGTTCATCTAGCAATGGCCTTCCAATTCTATTAATTGCCAATCCGGATTATCCAGTCTCCGAAGAGAGTGTAACCGCGAACGTTGTGTTGACTCTCCCTTTCACCGCACGCAAACTGGTTAACCGGATTAATCCTTTGCTGCCTAAGAAAGGAGGGGAACAATTGAGTATTGGGTCTATTTCTCTCCTTGTAGAACATAATCTTGTTCAAGTAAGTCATGGAGAAACCCATCTGACTCCCCGTTTGGCGCACTTGTTAAGAATGTTTCTCAAGGCTCCGGGGGTCGTTCTGGAACGGGAGCAACTTTTTAAAGAGGTGTGGAACACCGATTATACAGGGGATACTCGCACGCTTGATGTACATATCAGCTGGTTGCGCCGGGCCATTGAAAAAGATCCAAGGTACCCCCAACTTTTGAAAACAATCCGGGGTGTAGGCTATCGCCTCGATATCGAAAGGTCATAATTTTTTCGGATTTAGTGGGAAATATGCCGAATTTTGAAGGTGGTGAGGGGTGTACACCCCCCACCACCTTCAAAATTCGGGTTCCCATCTCATTAATTACGGTAAACCCCTTATTTTCCAAATTTTGCGGCCAATAATTCCTTGAGCGTGGGTTGGCCTATTTCTTGTAGCTCGTATCGCACACGTTGACTGGGTTTGTTGATTTTTAACAACCGTCCTAAGTCAATGGGCGTGCCGATAATGACCAAATCCACAGGAGCAGCATTGATCGTTTTTTCTAATTCTTGCATCATTTGTGTTCCATATCCCATTGCCGGGAGAACAGCTCCCGTGGTAGGGTATTTTGCATAAGTTTCCGCAATCGAACCGACTGCGTAGGGGCGGGGATTTACAATTTCACTTGCTCCAAACCTGCGGGCAGCCACCCAACCCGCACCATAAGCCATTTCGCCATGTGTAAGTGTTGGGCCGTCTTCAACGACCAGAACACGTGCCCCGCGAATGGCGGCCGGATTCTCCACAAAAATAGGGGATGCTGCTTCGACCACATCAGCGGTTGGGTTCATCTTTCGTAAGTTTTCCCGGACTGCGATCACATTTTCTGGATTTGCTGTATCAACCTTGTTAATCACGAGCACATCCGCTGCACGGACATTTGCCTCACCCGGATAATAGGTGCTTTCATGTCCTGGCCTGTGTGGATCTGCAACAACAATATGGAAATCGGATACGTAGAATGGTAAGTCATTGTTTCCGCCATCCCAGAGGATAATGTCCACTTCCTGTTCAGCTTGTCTAAGAATCCGTTCGTAATCTACCCCTGCATACACGATGACTCCGTTTTCTAAATGGGGTTCATATTCCTCTCGTTCTTCAATGGTACATTCATACTCTTCCAGGTCATCATAATCTGCAAAACGCTGGACAGTCTGTGCGATCAGGTTTCCGTAAGGCATTGGGTGGCGAATGACTGCGACTTTGTATCCCATTTCCCGTAAAATCCGGGAAACGTGCCGGGTGGTCTGGCTTTTTCCAGAGCCGGTTCGTACTGCGCCGATGGATACAACAGGTTTCGTAGATTTGATCTGAGTATTTCGCGTCCCCAGAAGGACGAAATCTGCCCCTGCCGCGAGGACAACCGAGCCTTTGCTCATCACGTAATTATAGCTGACATCGCTGTAGGAAAATACAACCTGGTCAATCTGTTCATCCTTAATCAATTTGACCAGATCATCCTCGGAATAGATCGGGATCCCGGAAGGATAATTTTTGCCTGCCAGTTCTGGAGGATAAAGTCGGCCTTCAATATTTGGTATCTGAGTCGCAGTAAAGGCAACGACCTGGTAAGCCGGATTGTTGCGGTAATAGGTATTGAAATTGTGGAAGTCGCGTCCGGCGGCCCCCATGATCAAAGTACGAATGGGCTTCATCGGTTAACTCCTGAAGAATAGAATGAAAGTAACTGCTCAGT
This sequence comes from Anaerolineales bacterium, assembly GCA_035293165.1. Taxonomy (GTDB): domain Bacteria; phylum Chloroflexota; class Anaerolineae; order Anaerolineales; family JABWBV01; genus JABWBV01. The sequence goes on from DATDOR010000675.1 coordinate 3,014, forward strand.
CTAAAGCCTGCGAGTCCCGAAAAAAAGGTGTGCGCGGGGGTGTACGCCCCACTCGCACCCCAAAATCTGGGGACCTCTCTGCCGATTCCCAAAGAACCGAAATTGTATCGTGGCGTGTGTGAATGGGTTACATCACTTCCGGGGCGGAGATACCCAGCAGCGCAAGTAAATTTGCTAATGCTTGCCGGGTTGCTGCCACTAACTGCAAACGGAAGGTGCGGATGTCTTCCTCTGCAGATAAAACCGGGCACTGATTATAAAAATCGCTAAAGGCTTTTGCTGTCTGATAAGCCAGATTAGTGATGTGCAATGTTTTGTATTCTGCGGCAGCCCGCTGAATCTCACCTGGGATACGTGAGATTAAGTCTATCAACTCTACCTCAGCAGGAGAAAGTTCGTACACCGGAGCGTTTACAACAGGAAGCGCGTGCTCCAGTTTACGAAGGATGCTGTTTGCTCGCACGTGGGCATATTGAATATAGGGGGCAGCCTGTCCCTCAAAATCCAGAGCCGTTTCCCAGTCGAAGGTAGCGACCTTTGTGTTTTCTCGTGCGACCATCGGATACTTAATGGCTCCCAGGGCGACTTGTCGGGCGATGGTGTTTTTATCCGCTTCGGATAATGAAGGGTTTTTCTGTTCAACAATTTCGCGGGCGCGCGCGGTCGCTTCCCGGATTAAATCTTCCAATAACACGACGGTCCCCTCACGAGAAGCCATTGTCACGTTCCCAGGCAGGTTGACGATTTCATAGGGGAGGTGAACGCATCGGGTTGCCCAATCGTACCCTGCCAGTTCCAGGGTTTTAAAGACTTGTTGAAAGTGGAGCGATTGGCGCACATCTACCACGTAAACCGATTTAACCAGGTCGGGATATTCACTGAATTTTATTTTTGCAAGGGCCAGATCTTCAGTAGCGTATAGCGCGGTTCCATCGGAGCGCAAAATGACCAGTACCCGGTATTTTTCTTTTTTAAGACCAAGCTGTTCATCAATTTTTACGATAACCGGGCCATTGGGACGTTCATCCAGGGCAATACCTTTCTCGATTAGTTCTTGAACAAATTTCTTGCCGGGTTTTTCCGCCTCGCTGTTGGAATAAAGTCGCTCAAAGGGAATGTCCAGAACCGCGTACATATCATCGAATCCTCTTAAGGACCATTGCCGGGTTTTCTCCCATAAGGCAACGACTTCGGGATCGTCCTGATCCCAACGTGTATAAATTGTACGTACTTCAGCTTCTAAATCGGGGTCCTCCTCTAAACGGCGGGTCGCTTCAGCATACAAATCGCCCATCCAGCGTGTGACATCCCGGTCTGGTGGTGGCTCATCCATGTGGTGTCGCATGTAGTTCCACAGCCACCTGATCACGTGCAAGCCGATGTCACCATAATAATTGGCCCGCACAACGTTGTAACCGGCCGCTTCCAAAATGCGGCAGACGACATCCCCTAATATGGCGCTTCGGAGATGCCCTACATGGAAAGCTTTATGTGTATTGGGTTGAGAATACTCAACCATGACACGCTCGCCTTTCGATACGCCATTTCCAAATTGATCTTGCTCGGTTAAGACGGTATCTACCACCCGGCGGCTGTATTCTGCTGAAGAAAAGTACAGGTTCATATAAGCTTTGACCGCTTCAACCCGGCTAAAGCCTTCCGGGAGGCCCAGATGGTTAGCGACTAAGGCCGCAATCTCTTGGGCGCGTTGCCCGATATTGATCTGCTTCCCGGCGCGAGCCTCTTGTGCAGCTACTTTAAAAAAAGATGTTGAAATTCCCCATTCTCCAGCGAAGGGAATAGGCGCCCATCCCCAGTCTTCGGGTATAGGAATTTCATTTTGGAGGAAGGTTTCCTGGATCCTTTCTTCGATTCGTTTTTTTTCGGTTTCAAACATAACCAACCCAAACGTGAAAAGCGGGAGCACGATGGCTCCCGCACGTATAGGGGCAGATAAAGGTGATCGGGTTAAGCGTTCGCTTTTTCCAGTGCCGCAAGCCGTTTCATGAGACGGCTTTTTCGCCGTGCAACGTTGTTTTTGTGGAAAACACCTTTTTCAGCAGCATGATCCAAGGCGCTGACTGCTTCCTTCGTCATGGTACGGGCCAATTCCAGGTCGCCAGTTTCTAATGCCTGTCGGGCTTTATTGATGTTACTGCGAGCATGACCACGATAAACGCGATTTTGAAGGCGGCGTTTTTCATTCTGGCGATTGCGTTTGATTTGTGATTTTATGTTAGCCAAGACAATCTCTCCATATACTAGTCTTTAGATACCGTCTGAAAAGTCCCCAAAGACCCGAAAGGTTTCCAAAAGATACCTATTGAAGGTGATTTTTCGGGCTTTTCAGACAACTTCTTATGGTAAACTAGACGAAATTATGGCTCTTCCGTTTTTAGCGGGAAATACTCCTACCCCGTGAATTACGGTAGACCCGAAATTATTCAGGTGGAACGCTCACTTGGATGAGTTGTCCTGGAGTTTTATCATGGGAAATAACCCCCGTAGAGTTGTTTGCATCGAAGATGAACCGGAAATGATTGATTTATTTAAGTTAATCCTGACCCGGCGCGGGTTTGAAGTCATCGGCGCGAATGGTGGACGCCAGGGACTGGAACTGGTCAAACAAATAAAACCCGATCTTGTCTTAATAGATTTAATGATGCCAGATATGGATGGTTGGGAAGTTTATCAAAATTTAAAAGCGAACGAGGAAACTCAGGATATCCCAGTCATTGTGGTGACAGCGAAAGCCCAGAGCATTGATCGAGTACTTGGCCTGCATATTGCGAAAGTAAATGATTACATTGCAAAACCGTTCAGCCCAAGCTCATTAATTGATAGCATTGAACAAGTGCTTTCTCAGGTTGAAAAACCCGAATAATTTTAAGGATGCCGACCGTTAAAATACAAAACCTTACCCATCCATTCAAAATCCCTCTCCAAGCTGGTTATTGCACCTCATTCCTTTGCCAATTGCGAGGATTAACTTTCCGGCGATCTTTGCCCCCCCATTGGGGGCTTTTACTTGTCCAGAAGCGGGAGAGTCGTATGGATGCTGCTATTCATATGTTTATGATGTGGATCGATCTTGCAGTCATTTGGATCAATGCCCAAAACAAAGTTGTTGATGTTCGCCCGGCTTATCGCTGGAAATCTGTCATTGTTCCACAGGCGCCGGCAAAATATGTCCTTGAATTACCCCTTAAAAAGTTGAATGATTTTCAAATTGGCGATGAGATTGAAATTCGTGCTGTTCATTAGTCTACTATTGGGGGGAATTTTCCTATCCCAGACGGGGGAAGGGTACGCGCAAGACGAACAACCAACTGGCCCGGTCTATATTGTTCAGCAGGGAGATACCCTCACAACCATTGCGCTACAATTCGGGGTGACGGTGGATGATCTCTTTTCCGCAAATGGGCTGGGATCAAGTGATTTGATCTTCGTTGGAGACGCCATTGTCATTCCTGGTCTGGAGGGGGTGACAGGAGTGCTAGAAACGCGTACCGTCCCATATGGAGAAACCCTTCGAAGTCTTAGCCGTCGCTACCAGATTCCTGTGGATAAGCTGGTCAAACTCAACCGGTTGGTCAGCCCTGAAGAATTGTTTGCGGGTTCGTCGTTGATCTTACCGGTTTCATCAGCAGGGGTTCTCGAACCAGGCCGGAGCGTTTTGGCATCCGGGCAAAGTTTACTGGAACTCGCAGTGCTAGAAAATGTCAGCCCCTGGACTTTGTCTGGGTTCAACGAACTTCCCGGCCTGAGCCGGGCTGTTCCCGGCGATGTATTGTTCAACCCCGAACAAAAATCGGTTGGGCCTGGGGCTTTTCCAACAGCTATTTCCTCGGTGCAGATTTCAGACTTCTATCAAGGGGAAACAGCGGTCATTCATATCCTGGCTCAGTCTGGAGTGGCATTGCAGGGAAAAATGATCGGCCATGAATTTGGATTTTACCCTGTTGAGGAAGGGGAATATGCTGGTTTGCAAGGCATTCACGCGCTGGCAGAACCAGGTTTATATCCATTAACGGTGACTGGTAAGATGCCAGATGGAACGAGTTTTACCCATAGCCAGCTTATAATTGTCCGTCCTCGAGGTTATTTGTTTGAAACAATCAACGTTCCCCCAGAGCTGATTGACCCAGAAGTCACGAATAAAGAAGAGGAATTTATCCGTCCTCTGGTCAATCAAGCAACGCCCGAACGTTATTGGCAGGGCTTATTTGTTTCTCCTTCTCCGTGTCCTACTTGTATCAACTCTAGTTTTGGCAACCGCCGTTCATATAATGGGAGTGCGTTTACCTATTTCCATGGCGGGGTAGATTTTCCCCCAGTTTCCTTAGAGATTACGGCCTCAGCCGATGGCGTTGTCGTTTTCGCAGACTTTCTCGAAGTCCGAGGTAATTTTACGCTGATTGATCATGGGTGGGGCGTGTTTTCTGCTTATCTTCACCAATCTGAAATCTTTGTTCAGCCAGGAGATAAGGTTCAGGCTGGACAAGTCATTGGTTTGATTGGCTCTACAGGACGCTCGACAGGGGCGCATTTACATTGGGAGATATGGGTGGGTGGTATACAAGTCAACCCTCTGAATTGGTTGGATGCTCCTTATCCATGATCTCATTTTCCAATGTTCCTGCATAATATTTTCCCAATATCCCTCTTGCCTCTTCGACCTGACTGGTTGGAACCAAAATGGTAACTTCTCCCATTGGAGTTAAACTTAGTCCAAGCGCTCGGGCAGCCCCTTCCTGGGCTAACCATACCTGAATCCCTTGTGCTTCTAAAAGTCCTCTCAAAATTTCAGCTTGAACAGGATCGCGTAAGCGTTGAATTTCTATCCACTGTTCGTTGGGCATCGAATTACTCCTTTTTGACTGTAATCTATAAACAAGTTCAATGCTATATGCGGTAGCGTCGATCCTGCCTGATCTAGTATAATATACTCCGCATTTCGCTTCAGAAATAAACAGGTTCTTTAGGAATCGGCGAGGAGGTTGGCATTAACCACGGTAAATCCCAAAGAGCTAATAAATGTGAACAAATATTCTTACGTTGAGGCATTATGGTAACAACTGGATTTTCATTAAAAGATGACTATTGGGAAAATTTCCAATTACAAACTGAAGATATTGAGTTTCTATATAACTACTTATTGGAAACCGAAACACCTCTCACATCTAAAGAATTGCTGGGTGTTTTGGTTGCTGACCGGATTCTACGTGAAAAGCAAGCTATCGAACAGCGACGTAGTGCAGGCGGTGAAATTTACGTCCCGAAAGACACCTACAAGGTGAAACAGACTTTGATCTTTCCGAGCTTGGGTTGGGCTCGCGGCCAGGTTGTTAGCACCCGCGCAGGAAAGAACCCTGAACTTTCTGATTTCAGAGTCTTAACGGTAGAGTTTGAAGGTGGTGGTAGACGAGAATTTGCTTACGGTCTTGCGGAACACAACCTGAACAATGCTCAATCTTTGACACATGAAGAATCTTTTCTCTCAACAGAAGAAATATTGTTTAAGTATGGGAAATTCCTGGCTGATAAATTAGAAACTGGGTTGAGTAGTAACGATGAGTTTATTGTCATTGCGGGACGATGGTTCCCTCGTGCCCTATTGGTGGATGTAAATATTGGCCATCTGAATCTGGCAGATGCCCTTTTGGATATGGAGGGTGGAGGCCCCCTTCCAACCAATAAACTCATGGAAGCGGTCGAATTGTCATCCAGTATTAATCCAAAATTAGTGGAGTTTTCCTTGGATTATGCCTTGTGGAGGGATGGCCGTTTCGACGAAGTGGGTCCAGCCGGTAAAATTCTATGGCATCTGAAGAGATTGGAACCCGCAGAGGTTTTATATACCCCTGACCACTTACAGTATTTTGAAATTTCCTACGAGTATTCCTCTCTGACTCCAGAGATGCTTGCACTCGAAGAGGAATTGGATGATGAGTTATCTCAATTAGAGGATCGCCCAGATTCAAATGAGGTTCAATTCCATTTGATTTACCCTCACTGGCGAAGTGGAACCTTGCCTCTTTCTGCTAGGCTTAGGCCCCTTTTCCCAACAGCTTATCGCGCACCACGAATTCGATTTATTTTGATAGATGGTGAGACCGGTAATAAATTTCCTGGATGGGTGGTGCGAGAAGGAAAATATGTATATGGGTTGAGAGAATTTTACGAGCAGAAAGGCGTTTTTCCTGGGAGTTTGTTAACCATTCGGCGAAGCGCAAATCCAGGAGAAGTCATTATCGAAGCACATACCCGGCGCTCAGCGCGCGAATGGGTTCGTACTGTTCTGGTTGGTGCAGATGGTGGAATTGTGCTCGCGATGTTGAAACAAATCGTTGCTTCGAACTTCGATGACCGTATGGCAATTGTCGTTCCTGATCAAACTACGCTAGACGGCGTTTGGAAAAAGATACGCACAGAGCGTGTTCCATTCGAACGTACAGTGGTTGACTTCCTTCGTGAACTCGCAAAGCTGAATCCTCAAGGCCATGTTCACGCCAGCGAACTCTATGCCGCAGTAAACTTAGTACGCCGGTGTCCACCCGCACCTTTATTGGCGCTTCTCGCTACCCGACCCTGGTTTGTCCATGTGGGTGATCTGCATTATCGTTTTGACGATTCAGAACGTATTTAGTCTCACGTGTTTTATTTTTACAGGAATATGCGCCACTGTTGATACAAAACCACAAGCATGATAGACTCAACTTGGCTAATTGGGATTGGCCGTGGTTAATGCCGACCTCCCCGCCGATTCCCAAAGAACCCCAACTTCTCTAGGAGATGTACAGTGATAGAAGGTAAGCGACATAGTCTGGTTAAACCCTCATTGCAAACTCCTTACCATATTGATTTTGACTGGTGGCAGCAAAACGATCGGGATTGGCGCGTATATTTACGCAGTTACCTTTCCCCCGAAGATCAACTCATTTTTTCCGAAATCTCGGAGGAAGCAAAAGTGGATATTGTTGATCCAGAAACAGGGGAGGTTTCTCAAGTAGATGCTTTACAGCACGTTTTGATCGCTCGTTATTCGAATCGTGGTGATTTTATTAGCCGCAACACATCCCTGACAGAGGCAATTTTTAGACTTTTCCTGATAAATGGGAATATTCCTCTTTCTGTTGGAGAAATTGCTGAAAAAATCGGGCGTTCTCCCAACACGGTATTGCAAATGCTTTCTGGGAGTCGAGTTTATAAAGGGTTGCGTCCTTGTAGACTTAATTAAATGTCATCTTGCCCTGGTAGCTTAATGGACAGAGCAACGGCCTTCTAAGCCGCAGGTTGCAGGTTCGAATCCTGTCCAGGGCGTTGGTTCTTTTCACAGGTTTAGCAGGCTGGGAAAAAGCTGCCATTTATTTCCGTGAGCTACTTGTACAATGACGAGGCTCTGTATCGAGTTTTGTATGAAAGATCGCTATCAAAGGCTTATCGGGGAAGCACTTTCTTCTCGGGTTTTGTTGAACGAAAGTAACTTTATCCTTTCACGCCCGATAGAGGATGGCTCCACGCTAAAGGCTCTAGAAATTTCAGACGAATCGGAAGACAAGATTCCAGATATTCTTCCTATTCTTCCTCTCCGGGGTGTTGTCGTCTATCCACAAACTGCTGTCCCCTTAACAATCGGCCAACCTCGTTCGATCCGGCTCATCGAAGAAACCCTTACAGATGAACGATTAGTTGGACTGGTTGCATCGAAAAACAGTGAACTTGAAACGCCAGGCCCCCAGGACTTATATCAAATTGGCACAATGGCGACCATTCACCGGACCTATCGTGCCCCTGATGGAAGTATTCGATTACTCGTCCAGGGACTGTCGCGTTTTCGTATTGAAGAATTCATCCAATCTGAACCTTATCTCAAGGCAAAAATAAAGGTCATTACAGAGCATATTGACGAGGGATTAGAAGTGGATGCGCTTGCACGGAATGCGCGTGATCAGTTTGAGCATGTGGCAAACTTGATGGTTTCTGTTCCGGAAGAGTTGGTCGCTTCGGTCATTAGCTTGAAGGATCCCCTCACGACTGTTTACACCATTTCTAATTTCCAGCGGATACCAGTAGAGGAAGCCCAGGCGATACTTGAAATTGACTCAGTTGTTGAAAAATTACGGAAGCTGGTAACGTTTCTTGCGCGCGAATCAGAAGTTCTCGAACTTGGCCAGAAAATCCAAAAAGAAGCCCGTTCAGAAATTGAAAAAGTCCAACGCGATTATTTTCTCCGTGAGCAACTTAAAGCCATTCAACGAGAACTGGGCGAAATGGATAGTGAGGCCCTGGAAATTGAAGCCTATCGGCAAAAAATTCAAGCCGCAGGAATGACGGAAGAAGCAGAAAAACAATCCAACCGAGAACTAGGCCGTCTTTCAAAACTCCCCAGTGCTGCTGCCGAATATGGTGTTATTCGCACCTACCTGGACTGGTTGGTTTCTCTCCCCTGGGCAAAGACTACCACAGATTGCCTGGAAATTCCCCATGCCCGGAAGGTGTTAGACCAGGATCATTTTGGTCTGGAAGATGTCAAGGAACGAATTCTTGAATATCTTGCCGTCCGAAAATTGCGTGAGGAACGGCGGGAAATTTTAGAACAAAGCGTCAATGAAGATGAAATTCGCCGCGAACGGGAGGGTGTTATCCTTTGCTTCGTTGGCCCACCAGGCATTGGGAAAACCTCGTTGGGGCGTTCGATTGCCCGATCGATGGGACGCAAATTTGCTCGAATGTCCTTGGGTGGGGTACGCGACGAAGCCGAAATCAGAGGCCATCGCCGGACTTATATCGGAGCTTTACCCGGACGAATTCTCCAGGCCCTCCGTCGGGTGGAGTCGCGGAACCCAATCATTATGCTGGACGAGGTGGACAAACTCGGTAGCGACTTTCGCGGGGACCCATCCTCTGCTTTGCTTGAGGTCCTTGATCCGGAACAAAATGTTGAATTTCGTGACCACTATCTTGAAGTTGCGTTTGATCTCTCTCAGGTGATGTTCATCACGACCGCGAATATGCTGGAACCTATTCCCAGCCCCCTTCGAGATCGTATGGAAATCATACAAATATCCAGTTACACAGAAAGGGAAAAGGTTTCTATTGCTCGAGGTTATCTGATACCTCGTCAATTACGCGAAAATGGTTTACTGCCGGATGAGGTCCATTTCACAGATGAAAGCCTGCTTTTCATCGTTCGCTCATATACGCGTGAAGCTGGTGTACGTAATTTGGAACGCTGGATCAGCACGGTTTGCCGGAAAATCGTGACCCAAATTGCAGAAAAGAAGGTCGAACATCTAAAAATAACTCCTGTAGAAGCGCGAGAATTTCTTGGCCGTCCACGATATTTTGGAACGGATGAAATTCTCACCCGCACGGCCATTCCCGGTGTCGCAACCGGATTGGCCTGGACTCCAACAGGTGGGGAGGTGCTGTTTGTCGAAGCCACTGCGATGCCTGGTGGAAAGAATTTTCAACTGACCGGGTCACTGGGTGATGTCATGCAGGAATCTGCCCGCGCTGCACTCTCCTTCGTTCGCTCCCGCTCAGAGGAATTAGGTCTTGCGAAAGATTTTTTTGAGCGGTTTGACATCCACATGCATGTTCCTTCTGCCTCACAACCGAAAGATGGGCCATCTGCTGGTGTGACCATGGTTACGGCCCTGGTTTCCTTAATTTCGGGTCGCGTCATCCGTGCCGATGTGGGAATGACTGGTGAGATCACATTGCGGGGACAAGTCTTGCCAGTGGGAGGTATTAAGGAAAAACTACTGGCCGCACACCGTTCTGGCCTCAAAACGATTATTCTGCCTGCGCGCAATCAGGCTGATTTAGAAGAACTACCGGATGAGGTCAGGCAGTCATTAGAATTTGTCTTCGTTGAGACTGTTGATGATATACTCAACATTGCTTTTGACTCAAATCATTCAGAAAAACGTGCCATGAAAATGGCAGAGGAAACTAATTAAAAATGACGAAAATACTTCTCGTGGACGATGATCCCATAACAAAAACCCTCCTCCAAACGTTGCTGGAAATGGAGGGTTTTCGAGTTATCCCCTGGGAATTGGGGACGAATGTTTTAGAAACCATGCACGTTGTACAACCTGATATCGTGGTTATGGATGTTAACCTGAATGGGTTGGATGGGATAGAAGTGTTGCGTGACCTCCGGGCGGCTCAGGAATTTCAAGATGTTCGTGTGATCATGTCCTCAGGGATGAACTACCGGGAAGAATGTGAACGAGAAGGCGCAAATGATTTCCTTCTCAAACCCTATATGCCGGATGATTTAATTGCAACGATCCGGAAAAACCTAAGTTAAAATAGAGTAAAAGAATTGGCAAAGAAACGCTCTCGCAATAATTACAAATGGTTCGCCATTGATCTGCATCTACATACCCCTGCTTCAAGTGATTACCAACAACCAGAAGTAACCTTTATTGATTTGTTAAAACGGGCAGATGCCAGGGGTCTGAACATGATTGCCTTTACTGACCATAATACGGTTGCTGGCTATCGTCGGATGCAGGAAGAGATTCAGCAGCTCGAACTGCTTGAAAAACTTAACCGCCTGATTCCCGAAGAAAGAACTCGTCTTGAAGATTACAGACGATTGTTGAATCGAATTCTTGTCTTACCGGGGTTTGAATTTACCGCAACATTCGGTTTTCATATTCTTGGGATTTTCTCGCCCAGTAAACCCGTTCGTGAAATCGAACACCTGCTTCTCAATCTAAACATCTCCCCCGCTCAATTAGATGATGGTTCTTCAACCGTCGGAGCAACTTCAGATGTGCTGATGGCTTACCGGCTGATTAACGAAGCTGGAGGTCTGGCAATTGCTGCCCATGCCAACTCAACCAACGGCGTTGCCATGCTAGGCTTAAATTTTGGTGGGCAAACAAAGATTGCCTATACCCAAGACCCAAATTTACACGCCCTCGAAGTTACCGATTTAGACAAGCATGGTCGCTATTCCACCGCAAATTTTTTTAGTGGAACCAAACCCGAATACCCTCGCCGGATGCACTGTATCCAAGGCTCCGATGCTCATCGGCTGACAGCTGACCCGCAGCGAAAGAAAAACCTGGGCGTCGGTGATCGCGTAACCGAAATCTTGCTGCCCAAACTGGCATTTGAGGCGCTCAAAGAACTTTTTCTGAGCAACGACTTTGCCCGCACCCGTCCTCGCCGGACCGTTACTGAACCTGCCTTCGATTTTATTCGGGCAGCGCAGGAAGAAGGCGCAAATATCGTACAAGATTTTCACGAAGCCATGACCGTTCGTGGCGGCAAACTATATAGCATCATTGCCGATGTCTGTGCCCTTGCTAATACAAATGGAGGCACCCTGTATATTGGCGCATCTGGCGACCCACGTCGCAACGTGCCCGGCATTGCTAAATCTCAACAATCGAGAAATCAATTAGAAAAAGAAATCAGCGCGAGGATCAGCCCACCCATTCAATGCACGGTGGATATTCAAACATACGCGGAAAAAAATTTGCTCCGGGTCCTGGTTCCTCGCGGCGATGATCCCCCATATGCGGTAGATGAAAACAAAATTTATATCCGTTCTGAGGCTGAAACAAGTTTGGCGGTCCGGGATGAAATTGTTGGGCTGGTGATGAGGAAACTCCGTGAAACCGGCGATGGTCCCATGTTGGAATCCGGGATGCTGCCAGGGATAGTTACTGACCAACCCCAACCGGAAGCGGATACCGTTTCTGAACCGCGTACGGGGGTAGAAGTGGTAGCCGTTGAAGAAAGAAACGGGACACGTTATTACACTCTGCGTGATATGCGGAACGGAAGTGTTGTCAAAAATGTTACGACAAAATCAGCCCGGCGATTGTGGCACTATGCCATCACCACCTATAATCGTCTGCCTGATGACTTAGCTAAGGCGGATATTAATTGGCAGGGTGAGATTGGTTTATTACGCCACCAGAAACAGGGAAAAATTGACCGGTATGACCTGGTTGAGCGACAGCCCGATGGAAAAATACGCGTTTTTTTTGGCGTGACGGACGATGGGATCAACGAACAATGGAAATCGCTTGTTGAGGAAGATAGGGAAGAATAAAAAGTATGACCAGCGCAATACGTTTTGGTATCCTGACTGTTTCTGATCGGTCAGTGCGCGGGGAAAGGGCTGATCTGTCCGGCCCGGCGTTGGAAAAAGTGATTATGGATTACGGGTGGCAAGTCATCTGGCGGGAAGTGCTACCTGATGATTTCGATGCCTTACAGACTTTCTTGAGGCGTAGCGCCGAAGGCAGTCAAGTAGACATTCTACTGACAACCGGAGGAACGGGGTTTGGGCGCCGCGATGTAACCCCCGAAGCCACAATGGCTGTGATCGAACGATTGGCGCCTGGTTTAGCCGAGGCGATGCGTGCTGAGAGCCTTAAAATCACCCCTCACGCGATGCTTTCCAGGGGAGTTGCCGGAATTTGTGGGCGCACCTTGATCGTCAACCTACCCGGAAGTCCAAAAGCAGCAGTCGAACAATTGGGGATCATTACGCCAGCCTTGCCCCATGCCGTACAATTGCTACGCGACGAACCTGGGGCTGAAAAAGGCCATTAATCGCAATTTAAGTATCCAATCAAGTTGCGCAGGGTTTTTAAGTGTGCTAAAATCAATTCGTTGTTTCTTTCCTACTTTTTTCTCTCTTTAACCTTGGAGGACGGTATGAACGACAAAGATAAAATGCTTGGGCTAATGCGGTTTTGGTTGTTTGGGACATTCATTATTGTTTTTGCTGCAACAACAGTGTATCTTGGTGGTGCAGCACAAACAGGATTGATTATTCTTCAACAGCCAAATTTCTGGATTGCGATGGTTGTTACCGCACTCTTATGCGTTGGCTGGTATTTTGTTTATAAATGGTACCTGAATCGCCAGGCATAATCGAATAAACAAAGGAGGCGCCCGTTGAGAGGCGCCTCCTTTATTTATTAATCATGGGGGATTACAAGATATTACGTGCAATGACCATTCTTTGGATTTCGCTTGTTCCTTCTCCAATAGTCATTAGCCGAACATCCCTGTAGGTTAACTCAACGGGAAATTCACTACTGTACCCATAACCGCCATGAACTTGGATGGCATTTCGGCAAACGCGTTCTGCCATTTCGGTTGCAAACAGTTTTGCCATCGCCGCCTCTTTTGCGAAAGGGCGATTGTTTTGTTTTAACCATGCAGCATAATACAGCATGAAGCGCGAGGCCTGTATTTCGGTGGCTGCATCTGCCAACATCCATTGAATCGCCTGATAACTAGCGATGGGTTGCCCAAAGGCCGTCCGCTCCATTGCATAACGGCGCGCATCCTCGAATGCAGATTGTGCTAATCCGACAGACAATGCACCAATCCCAATGCGTCCCCCATCCAGGACAGTCAGCGTTTGTTGTAAGCCGTGCCCGGCTTTTCCTACCAGGTAATCGGCAGGAACCCGAACATTTTCGTAAGTGACGGCATGGGTGGGCGAGCCTTTCAGACCCATTTTCTTTTCAGGAGGGCCGATATGAAGTCCGGGAGTATGGGTGGGGACAAGAATCTGAGAGAGCGAATGTGATCCCCCTCCTGGGTCAGTGCGTACCAGGGTGACAATAAAATCGGCAATACTCGCGTTGGTGCACCACATTTTTGTCCCGTTGATCACCCATTCATCCCCATTCAACACTGCACGGGTAGTCACCCCGCCTTTCAAATCGGATCCAGCCCCTGGCTCAGTGAGGGCCAGGGCAGCAAGTTTACCGGTTCCGGTGGTTACGGGGGGGAGAAATTGTTCCTTTAGCCTTTCGGACCCGAAAAGGGCAACAGGAGCACTTCCCAGGCCATTGTGAGCAGCGAGCGCGAGCGCTGTACTGCCACACCCCCACCCCAACTCTTCAATTGCGATCGCAGCACTGACGGCATCTACGCCCGCGCCCCCATATTCTTCAGGAACATTCAAACCTAACAAACCTACCCTCCCCATTTTGCGTGTAGCCTCCCAATTGAATTCCGCAGTTTCATCCACATGCCGGGCTTTGGGCTTTACTTCTTTAGCGACAAAGTCATGAACGACATCCCGCCACATGTGCTGTTCTTCGGTTAAATCAAAATTCATGGAATACCTCCTATCGCATGCTATTGATGCAGAGGACACCAATGGCTAAGATGATAATAAAGGGAATAATACTCACAGCCACAATCATAGCCGTGATTTGGAATATTTCGCGAAACGCTTGGCCCGTCCCTCCTGTTTTTAGATTGGTTTTGCAACGCGGACACCATTCCAGATGTGGGGGCAGCATGGCGTTGCATTTAGGACACCATTGGTGGGTTGGGCCGTCCATTGGCTATTTTGCCTTCTTAATCTCTTCCACGGCATCAGGGTTGACCAGCGATGAAGTATCTCCAGGTTCTTGCCCAAGATAAGCCGAGCGCACCATGCGCCGCATGACCTTTGCGTTGCGGGTTTTGGGTAAATCGCTGACAAACAAGATGTTTCGTGGGGCCAGCGCTTTGCCCATTGCGCCCACCACCATTTGTTTGAGTTCTTCTCGTAAGTCCTCACAAGGTTCATAACCGGGAGTCATGACACAGAAAACGACTAACTCGCTCCCCTTGATTTCATGGGGGATACCAATGGCTGCCGCTTCCATAATTTCAGGATGTTGGACGACAATGGACTCCACTTCTGCCGGGCCAAGCCGTTTTCCGGCAATTTTAATCGTGTCATCCGAACGGCCTAGAATATACCAAAGACCATCAGAGTCCTTTGCGGCAAAATCGCCATGAACCCATACATTTTCCCAACGCGACCAATAGGTGTCCATGTACCGGTCGGGGTCTTTCCAGAATCCGCGCGTCATGCCAATCCACGGCGCTTTGATCACCAATTCACCCACCTGATTGGTCACGGAGTTTCCATTTTCGTCGAACACATCTGCTGCGATGCCGGGGCAGGGTCCGGAGAATGCACAGGCTTTGAGAGGAAGCAGTGGGTTGCCCATCACGATCCCGCCGGAAATTTCCGTGCCGCCGGAGTAGTTGATGATCGGACGTTGGCCTTCTCCAATCACATTGAAAAGCCAGTTCCAGGGATCGGGATTCCAGGGTTCACCCGTTGAGGCGAAAAAGCGCAGGGAGGACAGATCATGTTTGCGGACCGGGTCCTCACCGTGGGTATTCAGTGCCCGGATCAGGGTTGGGGAAATACCCAGGGTGGTGATCTGGTGTCGGGCGACCATCGCCCAGAGACGATCCACATCTGGAAAATCGGGTGCGCCATCGTAGATGAAGAATGTTCCGCCCAAAATCAGGGAGCCAAACACCAGCCACGGCCCCATCATCCAGCCCATATCGGTCATCCAATAGATGACCTGGCCGGGCTTGCCCTGAGCGGCGTCGAAGGGGTGGAGGTCGGTGCCGAACGCCATATCTTGCGCGGCCTTCACCGGGAACCCACAGTGAGTGTGCACCGCGCCTTTGGGGCGGCCTGTGGTTCCGGAGGTGTAAATGATCATGATCCGGTCTTCTGCGCGCGTGATTTCGGTGGACGCAGTGGCAGATTGGGTGGGGATCAGTTCGTGCCACCAGTGATCCCGTCCCGTCTGCATCTGGGGTTTTAATCCGGTCCGGTCAAGGACAATCATGTGCTGGAGGGTGGAAACCTGCTCGGCGGCTTCATCAGCGATGGGTTTCATTGCAACCGGTTTGCCACGGCGCGGGAAGCCGTCGGCAGTGAAAAGAGCCTTTGCATCCGCATCGGCCAGGCGGGTGACAACTGCACTGACGCCGTAGCCGGAAAATAAAGGGAGGAGAATCCCCCCAATTTTGGCGATGGCGAGTAGGGCAACGACGATTTCCGGCGTCATGGGCATGTAAATTCCGATAGCGTCCCCTTTACCGAGGCCAAGCGCGCGGAGGGCGTTCGCGGCCTGGTTGACCTGCCGGTAAAGTTCTCCGTAGGTGAGGGTGCGGGTGTCCCCTTCTTCGCTTTCCCAAATGAGGGCAGGTTGGTGTTCGGTGGGAGTGCCGATATACTTATCCAGGCAGTTGTGGATAATATTCATATCTCCGCCAACACACCACTGCGGCCAGGCAATCCCATCACTTAAGTCTACGACTTGCGTGTAGGGTTTATAGAATCGAATATCCAGGTATTGGAGTACGGCATCGGTGAACCAGGCGACATCATCGGTCGAGCGCTGCATTAACGCATCGAAGGTAGGGATATTGTGTTGGCGCATGAAGGCGGTCAGGTTTGCGTTTTCGATGAAATCGGGCGTGGGACGCCAGACGATCTCTCCCCCGAAATCGAAGGATTCAGTCATTTGGGGCCTCCTGTAGTTAAGTTGATCTGAAGCCCAATTAGTGTACTATATCTCTCAAGTTTCCAGTAGAGTAGAAGACGGGCTGCTATTAAGGCAATTATCGGATGACCAGCGGTATGTAAACGAACCAATACCGCTCGACGCTGCCAACATCGCAGGCCACGCCAAAGGGACGGGGTTTGCCGAGTTGGTCAATATCCGGGCAGTTGAGGCCGTAATCAATGGCAGGGCTATTGGGTTCAGGAAAGTAGACATGCTCGGGGACTTGCCAACCACCCAGCATGGGATCGGTAGAAAACAGATCGCCGGAGGAACCAGGATTGGGGACACAACTATTGTCGCTGATGAGGTTGCGTCCGGCGGAGGTCATTGGAGGACCGTCACAGTTGAGGCTGGGGCCAATGCCTGCTTCGTCAAGACTTCCTGTAAAGATAGTGTTGCCAACCGTTGTCGAGCCGCCAAAGTTATATACTGCTGCAGCGAGATCGGCCCGGTTATCGTTGAAAGTCAGGTTGGTTATCGTGAGGATGCCACTGCTTTTGTAGATTCCACCACCCTCGTTGGCCTGGTTATTGGAGAAGGTGACGTTTTCGAGATGGGTTGTGCCGCCTTGAATGAGCATCCCCGCTCCAACACCCGTCACGGTGTGACTGCGGAAAGCGGAGGTATCCACGGTGAGCGAACCACTGAACTGGGTAATCGCACCACCGCTGACGGCCTGGTTATTGATGAAGTAGGTGTTGTGAACGGTGACGATGCCGCCATCGTTATAGATGGCCCCGCCGTTACCGTTGGTGCTGTTGCTCCCCAGGGTTGTGTGGTTGATCGTGAGGGTACCCTGATTGTAAATGCCTCCTCCATTGGTGGAAGCGTGGTTGCTGATCAGAAAACTATTGTTAATCGTCACGTGGGCTTGTGCGGCCACATAAATCCCTCCCCCCGAACCCGAATCGCCGTACTCGAGTGTAATGTCATTGAGTGTGACATTGCCTGTGCCAAAGACGAAGAAAATCTGGCGTAAGCTTTCACCACTGAGGGCGATTTTTCCACCTCCGTTGACGGTCACGGTCTGGTCGGTGGCGTTGGTATTGACAATGATGGTGACAAAATCCGGGCCGCAGTTGAAGTCAATTGTGCCGCCTGCGGCAACAGCGTTACTGAGGGCGTTGGCGGCGTCCTGGGTCTGGCAGCTTGCAGCGGTTCCATCGCCGATGGTGGCGTCTTGGGGGATGTTGAGAGTTCTGGCGCTTACGGCTCCAACAGCAGTTGTGAGGAGGATGAGAAGTATCAAGGTGAAGATAAGTCTTTTGCTAAACATAGCTTTTTTCTTGGGTAAAGGTTTGAATATGGTTTTGATTAATTGAACGTAGATTGTACTGATTTTACGGATTTGTGATGGTTAATATTCAATGACAGCGGCTATGGCTGTAACCAGATTTTTCATTACAACGGGAGAAATGCTTCCTAATTTTTGTGTAAATCGCTTTATATCAACGCCCCGTAATTGCAAAGTATCTATTGCGGAAGTCTTTGTCAGGCCGTTTGATTTGTCTGGAGCAATCTTTACATGCCAGATGTTTCGAGCCATGTAATCTTTCCACTCCGTGATGGGGGCAACCAGTTTGATTGGTAATGCTCCAACCGCATCGGAACTGACGACCACGACAGGTCTGGTTTTACGAATTTCCGCTCCAACAGTTGGGTCAAGATTAACGAGCCAAATTTCTCCCCGGTCAATGCTCATCTATGAAATCCCCAGCCTGCCATTCATCCCGTTCTTCTTCGGTTTGTTGGTAGTGAGCGGCCATGTATTTTGCTTGCTCTTCCAGAATTTGACGCCGTTCTTCCAATGGGAGCCGCATAAACTCGATCTGGGGAGAATCGTCTTTTTCGTCTTCTTTGGTTAAATCGACCAAGAAATCATAAGCTCGCCGCAATTTTCGGGCTGGAATTTTTTTGATTAAGTCCAGAATTTGGGTGTAAGTGATGGGTTGCATAGTAACACCTTGTAAATTGACTTAAGTGGATGATGTTACAAGTATAGCATACCCTTATGTTTCGGTTTGATCGTCTTCCCGATAGGCCACCAAAGCGGTTAACGAGATTGATGGTGAGGCTTCGCCAGTACGCCCGGTATTCCAGGTGACGACCAGCTCTTTCTTTGCGCGGGTGATGCCGACGTAGAGGAGGCGGAGGCGTTCGGCGGCGTAGTCGAGGCGGGATTGTTCGGTGGCGGTCGGATGTCTTCCATCCGCGCCTTCTTCGTACCAGTCAAACTGGTCGGGGTGGGTGAGAATGTCCAGTTGTTCGAGCGTTTCCGCTTGCAGGTCGAGGCGGTCACGGATGAACCATTTTTCAGAGATGTAGCGGTCGTAGGGTTGGGCGGAGGGGAAGTCGTAGTTGTTGACGGACATCATGTAGACTCGATCCCATTCCAGGCCTTTGGCTTTGTGCATGGTGGTGATGACGGGTTTGCCTTTGTACGCCTCGGGGTCGAAGCCGGTGTCGTCGCTGGAGAAGCCGATAAAGCGCCGTTCGTTTTTGGCGACGGTGGCAAGTTCGTCGGTCAGTTGCGGGAGACGCCAGTCGGTGTTGGCGAGCGTGGCGCGTTTGAGGACGAGGGCGAGTTTGTGGGCGAGGGCGAGTTCGGCGGGATCGTGGAAAAGGTCCTGGGCGAGGGTGAGGATGAGCTGGTCAATGGGGAGGATGGTGGCGTCCTGCCAGCGGCGGGCGAGCAGGCGGAAATCGGAAAGGAGATGGTAAATGTCTTCGTTCTCCTCCGTCCAGTCAAAGGTGTCGAGCCAGTCGCCCGATGTACCCATCGGCCCGCCGGTGGCGGGCCAGAGGTAGGTTTCGACGTAGGGGCATTTTTTGATCAGCCCGTCGGCCTGTTCCATGCGGGCACGGGCTTTTTCGTCGTCCCGGTCGGCGCGCCGCCAGACGCGGAAGACGGTGGCGAGTTTGCGGGCGGATTTGGGGTCGGAGAGATAGTAAAGGATATTGCCAAGCGCGCCTGCGGTGAGCCGGGTGGCGTTGGTGCTGCGGAGCATTTCGGTGTATTCGATTTTACGGCGGCGGAGTTCTTCGGCGAGGGCGAAGCCACGAGTGTTGCGGGGGACGAGGACGGCGACGGTTTTGTCGGGGTTGTCGGGGAGCCAGCGTTCGAGGGAGTCGGCGATGGCTTTGATTTCGGCGTCGGGGGCGAATTTGTTCCTGGCGAGGTGGATGATGGTTTGTTCGTCTGGGGGATTGGGTTGGGGGTCGCCTGCCGGGGTGGGTTGGATGTAAGGGGGCGCCAATGCCCCGCGTAAATCGGAGACGGGATGCCCCGTCATTGTCCACTCGATCAAGCGGTTCGCCAGATCCATGATCGAGCGGGTAGAGCGTCCGGAGTCCGGCAGCTGTTCACTTTTTACGCCCCGTTCGGTCAGAAAATTGCGCAGGTAGTGCGGGCTGGCGGTGGTGAAGGTTTCGAAAATGGCCTGGTTGGGGTCGCCAACGCGCACCCAGTTCCCGGAGCTATCGCTTACCGC
The DNA here is from genome assembly GCA_035293165.1 of Anaerolineales bacterium. Taxonomy (GTDB): domain Bacteria; phylum Chloroflexota; class Anaerolineae; order Anaerolineales; family JABWBV01; genus JABWBV01. Next base: position 22,881 of record DATDOR010000675.1, read on the forward strand.
AGTCAGTTTGCGGAGGATGATTTCCTGGAGGCGACTGGAGTCCTGGGCTTCGTCTTCGAGGATGTAAGGCCAGCGGGTTTGCAGGCGTTCGAGGAAGGCGGGGTCGCGGTCGAGGGCGTCCACGGCGAGGCGGATGAGGTCGTCGAAGTCTACGCCGCCGCGATAGGCGAGGGCGCGCTGGTAGTCGCGGTAGATGCCGGTGCCCATTTCGGCGAGGGGCAGCGGGGGGAGTTCGCGGAGCTGGCGGGTGAGGGTTTCAGGGGTAAGCTGTTCGTCTTTGGCGCGTTTGATGAAGGCGAGGGCAAGGTCCTGGACGAGGCGGGGAAGCTGTTCGCGGCGGGCAAAATCGCGGCGGTCTTCATCCATTTCGGGAGGGAAGAAGTCGTCGAAGGCGGCAGGATGGGCGCGCACCCAGGCGTTGACGACGTCGGTGAGGATTCGGGTGGTTTCCTGTTCGTCAATGATTTGGAAGCTGTCCGAGAGTCCGACGAGGTCGGGGCGTTCGGCGACGATGTCGCGGGCGAGGCCGTGCAGGGTGCGGACGCGGTAGCCCAGGCGGGGGAGCAGGCCCATCGCCTCGATGAAGCCGTTGATGCGGTTGGCGAAATTGTCTACGGCGGAGTTGACGAGGGTGACGATGAGGACTTCCTGGTCGTCGTTGAGGGGCTGGGTTTTAATGATCTGGGCGGCGAGGTAGGAGAGCGTCCAGGTTTTGCCGCTGCCAGGGACGGCGGAGACGCCCATTTTGCCGCGGCGGTAGCGGAGGATGCGTTTTTGGGCGGGGCGGGGGGAGAAGTCGGTCATCAGTAATCAGTGGTCAGTAATCCGTTGATCACCACGGTGACGCAGAGAGCACAGCGATATACTCATCAATACGGTAGGAATAGCTGACATTAGGTGTTTAATTCTGCTCAAATCCGTGTAATCGGTGTTTATGCTCTCAACGCCCGATTAATCGCCTTCAACAAGGATTTCGATGATTTCGACGGAGAAAAGCCTTTCTCCGCTCAATCCAAGAAACTCAATCTAAACGCCCCTTTCTGATCGAACCCGTGCTCATCCAAATCGCTCAAGCCCAAATACACCTTCTGGCGGCAGCGGCGGAGGAGGTATTGCTACGGGTGTTCTTCCGAACGTCGTGACGCCTCAAGAACTGTCAATCCAACCAAAGAATCATCCTGATAATCCAAAATGATGCCATCCTCCCGCATTTCGCTATGGTTGGAGGCCGGTTTTTCTTCAAAATGCAGGTAGAGCACATCTGCTTCCGAGTCATAGTCTAGCCACATTTTGGTCTTTGGCAAGCGAATTAAATTTGC
>DATDOR010000676.1:0-12357 GCA_035293165.1 Anaerolineales bacterium
CACACCTTTTTTTCGGGTGTTCATACTACTGTTGACCAAAACAATAAGGAGTATCTATGCTCGACAGTTGGTTATTTGTAGGGTTAATGGTTATTGTGGCGCTGGGGTTTCCGATTGTACCCATCCTTGTAGCGGCAATCCTCGGCCCCAAACGTCCGAACAAAATCAAACAAGAAACCTATGAATGTGGGATTGAAACGGTTGGGGAGACGTGGATTCAATTCAAAGTGCAGTACTACATTTATGCGTTAGTTTTTTTGATCTTCGATATTGAAGCGGTCTTTCTTTTTCCCTGGGCGGTGGCATTCGATCAATTGCCGCTATTTGCCGTTATCGAAGGAGTCATCTTCATTATCATCCTGGCTGGGGGCCTGGTTTATGCCTGGGGCAGAGGCATCCTGGAATGGTCGTAAAGTTAACATTAAGGCTGAGGGTAGACCCCTCAGCCTTTTGTTTGTCGAGTTGTCGCTGGATTAAAGCTCAACAAAGATGGACAGGAGTTTTGTATGGATTTTTTGAGTGATCCAATTTTATTTCTTGCGAATTGGTTAACAGGTCTTATGCAGGGCTGGGGTTGGGCAGATAGCTTCATCAACGTCGTTGTCACGTTTTTAGGAGTTTTCCTCGTGGCGAACTTCGGGATGCTGTATGTCATCTTTTTGATCTGGCTAGAACGCAAGCTGGCTGCCCGTATTCAAGATCGCCTGGGGCCGAACCGGGCGGGTCCGTATGGGCTTTTCCAGACCATCGCTGACATCCTTAAGCTATTTACGAAAGAAGACACTACCCCAGCCGGAGCGGACAAATTGATCTTCAACATAGCACCGGTTTTGTCAGTCTTTTCTGTCCTGCTGATTTGGGCCGTTGTTCCGTTTGCTCAACAATGGATTGGAACAGACTTAAATGTCGCGGTGTTGTATATCGTTGCGGTTGGCTCCATCGGGATTGTTGCAACGTTGATCGCTGGTTGGTCATCCAACAACAAATTCGCTATGCTCGGCGCTTTCCGCACGGTAGCGCAATTGGTCTCCTATGAAGTACCCATGGTGCTCTCATTGCTGGTGCCGGTGCTTCTGGCACGGAACATGGGCCTGAACGCTATCGTCGAAGCACAATCCAATTGGATTTCCATCTTTTTCTGGATGGCCCCCATCGCCGCGTTGATTTTCTTCATCAGTTCGATTGCAGAAGTTGGGCGGACGCCGTTCGACCTGCTTGAGGCTGAGTCCGAAATTGTTGCCGGGTTCCACATCGAATATTCCGGGGCAAAGTTTGCAATGATCTTTGCGGCGGAGTTCCTTCACGCGTTTACCATTTCGGTGTTGACCATCACCCTATTCTTTGGCGGTTGGCAGGGATGGGGAGATGCGAATCCCATTGTGGGTTGGGTCTGGTTCATGATCAAATCCATGACGGCATATTTCGCGGTAGTTTGGATCCGCAGTACACTGCCCCGCATTCGCATTGATCACATGCTCAACTACAATTGGAAGTTCCTGACTCCGATATCGCTTGCGGTGTTGATTGTAACCGCCGTGTTGGATCGGGTGATTTTTGATGTGTTTGATCCGGGTGCAGTTACTTTTGCCTATGTGCGGAGCGGGATTTTGTTCGCGGCGAACCTGATCATTGCCTGGATCACAGTGGCGCTCCTCCGCCGGCAATGGAGCCAGCGCCCCGCGCGGGTTCCAGTTGGCCAACCCCGCCCGGTCGCGCGGCCTCCCGAAGTATCTGCCGAGGCGCAATCAACGGTGTCCTGATCGGAGATTTTTTATGACCCCTGTTCAAGTATTGTTTATCATTAGTTCCCTGGCCCTTTTAGGTTTAGGCTTTATGGTTGTCACCACTCGTAACCTGGTGCGTGCGGCGTTGTACTTAATTGGAACGTTGTTCAGCGTAGCGGTTGTCTTTGTTTTGTTGGAGGCCAGTTTTTTAGCGGTTGTCCAGGTGGTGGTGTATATCGGCGCGATTGCGATTTTGTTCATCTTCGCCGTCATGCTGACCCGCCGGGTGATGCAGGATACCGGATCCCAGACAAATTCAAACTGGCCCTGGGCTGCTTTGGTTGCGCTGTTATTGTTTGGTGGATTGACTTATATCCTGACTTCTTGGAGTGGGAGTTCTGCGGAGGCGCCCGCACTAAGTTCACAATCGGATATGGTGACAGAACTGGGTAAAGCACTAGTCAACCCCGACGCGTATATCCTGCCTTTTGAAGTGGCCTCCATCTTATTGCTTGCTGCGTTGATTGGCGCAGTGGTGGTGGCTTGGGATAGAGATTGAAATCTTAGAGATTTATGTCTTCAATCTCTAATCTCGAATAATAGAGATTGGAGATTGGGTATTGGAGATTAGTAAAGATGGTTCCATTATCCTGGTATCTTATTGTTGCGGCTGGCCTGTTTTGCCTAGGACTATATGGGGTATTGTCCCGCAAAAATATGGTTGCGATTTTAATGAGTGTCGAATTGATGCTTAATGCCATCAATATCAACCTGATCGCTTTCTGGCGTTACCAAGATCCGGCGCGGATTGTTGGGCAGGCGTTTGCCATTATGGTGTTTGCTGTTTCTGCTGCCGAAGTTGCGGTTGGCCTGGCGCTGGTGATTTCACTCTACCGCCGTCGCAAGATTGTGATTGCGGAAAATGTTGATCTGATGAAGTGGTAATCTCTAATCTCCAATCTCTTCTTTTTGAAACCGGAGTTTAGAGTTGGAGAATAGATCATTTTTGGAGAATTTATGACAACGGAAAGTTTAATCTGGCTTCTCCCTCTTCCCCCCCTGCTCTCGTTTTTCTTGATTATATTGTTCACCAATCGTAACCGGGCATTGAGCCATACGATTGGGGTTGGTGCAGCTGCATTAGCCTGGTTGGGCAGCATGATTGTGTTTTTACGGGCTGCGTTTGGTGAAGGAGGTTTCCACCATTTGGGTGAACATCCCTTCCATAGCGCAATCGCGTGGCTGCCGGTGGGTGAAACGACTTTCAACATCGGTATACAAATCGATCCATTGAGCGCGGCCACACTATTTTTCGTTGGCTGGACGATATTTATGATCTTCCTTTATAGCGTGGGGTATCAAAATTTTGGCCAACCGGAGGGCGATCACGACAAAAAAGGCCTGCCCCCACATGGGGCAACTGTGACGGATGAACATGGGCACAAACACACCGTCCTTTCGATCGAACCCAATTACTCTCGCTTTTTCGCATTTCTGAGCTTATTTGCTTTCGGAATGTATGTGTTGGTCGTCTCCGATAACTTACTGACCCTGTTCGTCGGTTGGGAGATTATGGGTTTGTGCTCGTACCTGCTGATTGGTTTCTGGTTTGCTAAACCTTCGGCACGGGCGGCAGCGATCAAAGCGTTTATGACCACCCGTATCGGAGATGTGTTCATGCTGTTGGGTTTAGCCTACCTTTATTCGCAAACGGGCAGCTTGAGCTATCGTGTAATCTTTAGCCCGGAGGTGTTGGAACACCTTGCACATGACCCGGCAGTGGGTGGATTTTTGGGCTTGACGACAGCCAGCTTGATTGGGATCTTGTTTTTTATGGGTACGATTGGTAAATCCGCACAATTCCCATTGCATGTATGGCTGCCCGACGCGATGGAAGGCCCAACCCCCGTCTCGGCAATGATTCATGCAGCGACGATGGTGTCCGCAGGCGTGTATATGGTCATCCGAATCTTCCCGATTTTGTCGGCAGGCGCAGAACACGGGTTGACTCCAGCCATGTCCACTTTGGCAGTTATCGGTTCATTTAGTGCATTATTTGCTGCCACCATTGCGATAGCCCAGAACGACATCAAACGCGTGCTTGCTTACTCTACGATTTCACAACTCGGCTACATGATTGCTGCGTTGGGTATTGGTGCATATGTAGCCGCGGCGTTCCACCTGATCACGCACGCGTTCTTTAAGGCATTACTCTTCCTCGGTTCCGGCTCGATTATTCATGGGATGGAACATGGCATCCTCCATACAGGTGATCATCATATGGACCCGCAAGACATGATGAACATGGGTGGCCTGCGGAGAAGTATGCCCATCACCTTTTGGACGTTTCTCATTGGTGGGTTGGCCCTTTCCGGTTTCCCGTTTGTGACCGCCGGGTTCTGGTCAAAAGACGAAATTTTCGCGGATGCGTTTGCGAATGGACACTACACCGTTTTGATCGTTCTGGCTCTCACGGCATTTTTGACAGCGTTTTACACCATGCGCCAAATCATGCTCGCCTTCGCGGGCGAACCCCGCACGAAAGAGGCCGAACATGCCCACGAAACCCCCTGGACGATGACTGTACCGCTCATGATCCTGGCGGTATTTGCAATCGCTGCAGGGTGGGTAGGTATCCCGAACGATTTCCTGGGACTAAATTTAGGCGAAATCAACTGGATTCACGGTGTGTCTTACACCCTTGTCCTTTCGGAATTTGAACTCGAGGGAATTACATTCAGCTTCATTCCCTTAACCATTTCTCTTGCGGTTGCATTGGGTGGCTTGGTCGTGGGTGGTGTGATGTACCGCGACTTCAAAGCGGGTCAGACGGACCCCGTGAAGAAAATGCTCGGTGGTTTCCACGCAGTGTTGCAGAACAAATACTACTTTGACGAGTTCTATCACGCGACCTTTGTACGGTTCTCTCAGTGGGTCTCTGAAACCTTTTCTTTCCAATGGATTGACCGGGGTATCATTGATGGTTTTCTGCACACCTTAGCCCGTGTCGCTTTCTTTCTGGGCGGCGTTTTCCGAGACCGGTTTGAACTGCCAGTCATTAGCGGCGGTGCAGACTGGGTCGCCAGTGTGTTCCAATGGTTTGGACAAACGTTCCGCACCATCCAGTCCGGGCGTGTTCAACAGTACATGATTCTGGTGCTGGTGAATGTCATTGCGTTCGGTTTCTTGTTCTATTATCTGGTTGAAGTTGTTGGAAGGTAACTCTTCTCTTTAGGAGCTATAACGAATGGATTTCATCCAAGATCACTTGCTCACATTGATATTGTTTTCCCCCACATTCGTCGCGTTTGTGATGGTATTCTTCCCCTCAAATGAAGATAACCTGAACCGGTGGGCGGCATTTGTCGGGAGTCTGATCCCCCTCGTTTTCTCCCTCGTATTGTGGTTCAATTTTGATCGAACCCAGACTGGGTTCCAGTTCGAGGAACAGGCGGTTTGGTATAGTGCGATCAATTCATCCTACCACCTCGGGGTGGATGGCATTTCTCTCCCCATGGTGTTGCTGACCACATTGCTCACCCCGCTTTCGATCCTGGCCTCGTTTGGGATCAAAGATCGGGTTAAATCCTACATGATCTTGTTCCTGTTCCTGGAAACCGGGATGTTGGGCGTGTTCGTTGCGCTGGATTTGTTGATCTTCTTTGTCTTTTACGAGGTGGGTCTCGTCCCAATGTATTTCCTGATCAACCAGTGGGGGAGTGAGAAGGGCGAGCGAGAACTGTGGGGTGGCATGAAAGTCTCTTCCCGATTATACGCTTCCTTTAAGTTCATGATCTATACGATGGGCGCATCCCTCGGTTTGCTACTGGCCATCCAGATGATCGGCGCGGTGTCGGGAACGTTCGATTTGATCGAGCTTTATCAATCCTGGACAGCCCTGGAAGGCACCCTATTTGGATTGAGTATTGGCCAGGTCAAAGCGATTGCGTTTTGGGCGTTTGCCATTGCCTTTGCGGTGAAGGTTCCGGTCTGGCCGTTCCACACCTGGCTGCCCGACGCTCACACGGAAGCCCCTACCGCCGGTTCGATGATCCTGGCGGGGGTGCTGCTCAAGCTGGGTGCGTATGGCTTCATCCGGTTGGTCATTCCGCTTTATCCTGGCGAAGCCAAGTACTACGCCAGTGCGCTGGCTTTCCTGGCGATGATGGCGATTATTTTCGGGGCGTTTGCATCTTATGGACAAACCGACTTCAAACGATTGGTTGCCTACTCTTCCGTCAATCACATGGGTTTTGTGGTGTTGGGGATTGCGGCCGCGGCCTGGGTAGCGAGTGGTCCGAATGTACAGGATGGAATCATTGCGATGAATGGGGCGGTTTTACAAATGTTCAACCACGGCCTGTCGGCAGCTGGAATGTTTTTCCTGGTCGGTGTCATTTATGACCGGACGCATACCCGTAACCTGAACGATTTTGGCGGGCTGTTCCCGCTTGTGCCGGTGTATGGTGGTATTTTGATCTTCACCTCGATGGCCTCGCTTGGCCTGCCCGGTCTGAACGGGTTCGTGTCCGAGTTTCTGGTCGTGCGGGGGAGCTGGCCGGTATTCACCCTGTTTACAGCGTTGAGCATGATCGGGCTTCTTTTCACGGGCGCGTACATCCTGAAAGGGATCAAACAAACTCTCCACGGCCCGTTGAATGAAAAATGGATCGGCCAATTGAGTGAAATCAACAGCCGCGAATTGTGGGTCATTGCCCCTCTCATGGTGCTGATGCTCTGGCTTGGCATCTGGCCTGCGTGGTTGTTGGGTGTGATCAATCAGGCTGTCACCGCATTATTTGGATAGAGAGGTAAACAATGCAGTTTCCAATCCTCAGTGTCATTGTTTTTACACCGCTCGTCACAGGGATATTGCTCATGTTCATCCCCGGTGACAGGAAAAATGAAATTCGTGTTGCTGCGCTAGGGGCAGCTGGGTTTGCCCTGCTCTTGTCGTTATGGGTGTATTTTGGTTACAACCATCTGGCAGGCGGCTACCAGTATGTCGAAAAATACAACTGGCTCCCCGCGCTTGGTGTCTCGTACTTCGTCGGCGTGGATGGGATGAATGCCCCTCTGGTTTTGCTCACCGGTGTGGTGATGTTCACCGGCGTCTTGATTTCTTGGGGCATTGACGACCGCCCGCGAGAGTTCTTCGCCTTCCTGTTCATCCTGGCAACGGGTGTGTTCGGTGTGTTTGTTGCACTGGACATGTTCATGCTGTTTTTCTTCTACGAAATCGCCGTCTTCCCCATGTATCTGCTTATTGCCCTGTGGGGCTGGAAAGTGACGCGCGAATATGCTGCAATGAAGTTGACGCTGTACCTGTTCATTGGTTCAGTGGTCTCCCTGGTCGGCGCGCTGGCGATGTATTTCCAATCGGGATTGAATACATTCGATATGCTCGCGCTGGAGGAAGCGGGTTTTTCCACCCAATTCCAGGTATTCTGGTTCCCATTCGTTTTCCTCGGCTTTGCGGTGTTGGGCGGCATCTTCCCCTTCCACAACTGGTCACCGGATGGACACGTGGCGGCACCGACGGCAGTTTCGATGTTCCATGCGGGGGTGTTGATGAAGTTGGGCGCGTTTGCTGCTCTCCGGGTAGGGATGATGCTTCTCCCCGAAGGTGCACAGGCATGGATGCCCGCTCTTATCTTCTTCGCCCTGGTCAACGTAGTGTACGGTGCGTTCATCGCCATGGTGCAAACGGACTTCAAATATGTCATCGGTTATTCATCCGTCTCCCACATGGGTCTGGTGATGCTTGGTTTGGCGACATTGAACAAGACAGGTTTTGTGGGTGCTGGTCTGCAAATGTTCTCGCACGGCGTGATGACCGCACTCTTCTTTGCGGCAGTCGGGATGGTCTATGACCGGGCGCACACACGTGAAATCCCGAAATTAGGCGGAATGAGCAAAGAGATGCCGCTTGTTGCTGTAGCGTTCATTGTAGGTGGTTTGGTTTCGATGGGGATGCCAGGTTTTTCAGGTTTCATCGCTGAATTCCCAATCTTCATGGGTGTTTGGACATCTGGCAGTTCGCCCATCAACACGAACTGGCCCTATGTTGGATGGGTAGGTCCCCTGATTGCCGTTGTCGCGGTCATTTCCATCGTCATCACTGCATCTTATATCATGCGCATTGTACGGCGAGTTTTCTTTGGCGAGTTGCCTGCGGAATTTCACGACCACATCGGCGATGTGACTGCATTAGATAAAGTCGCTTTGGTGGTTCTCGTCGTGATTATGGTTTCGATGGGTTGGTTCCCACGGCTGATCGCCCCGCTAGTTGAATCTGGTGTGAATAATGTCTTGCGCCTGTTTGGAGGTGCCTAGTGTTTGGAAGTGTTGACTCTACAATGATCCTGGCGATTTTGCCGGAAATTCTATTGACTGTTCTGACTGGGCTGGTGTTGATCTTTGACATCGCCTGGAAAGAGAAAGAACGCAAACGCAACCTCGGCTGGTTAACGGCAGGCGGTACGGGCGTGATTTTGCTTGTGACATGGTTCGCCACCCGGCCGGGTGGGGATGCCGTTTCCCTATGGGGAGGCATGATCCGAGCGGATACGATGGCATTCGTGTTTAAATCCCTGGCCGTGTTCGCGGCGGGAACAACAGCCCTGCTCGCGATGGACGTGGAGCATTTGGGCAACAGGGGCGAGTTTTACATCCTACTGTTGACTTCCGCCATTGGTATGTGCCTGATGGGATCGTCTGCGGATTTGATTATGTTGCTCCTCGCCATCGAAACCACCTCCATTCCTCTCTACGTATTGGCCGGATTCTTCAAATATGATGACAAGTCCACGGAGTCGGGCTTCAAATACCTGGTTTTTGGGGCGATGACTACCGCAATCATGCTGTATGGGTTCAGCCTGTTGTATGGTTTCACGGGTACGACCAATTTATATGCCCTTGCTGCTGGATTGGCATCCGGTGAACTGGCAAACATGGCCGTCATTGGCTCAGCGTTGATGATCCTGGTTGGGTTCGGGTTTAAAATCTCCGCGGTCCCGTTCCATTTTTGGGCTCCGGATGTGTACGAAGGCGCGCCAACGCCTGTAGCCGGTTTCCTGTCCACTGCTTCAAAGGCTGCCGGGTTTGCCGTCCTGGTTCGTGTATTATTGGCTGTCTTTCCTGACATCACCGCTCAGTGGGGCGCTATTCTTGCCGCGTTGTCTGTTGCAACGATGACATTGGGGAATACGGTGGCCCTGACGCAGAAGAATATCAAGCGTATGCTGGCGTACTCTTCGATTGCCCATGCAGGTTATGTCTTAATTGGTGTGGTGGCAGCGAATGCACTGGGTATCGCGAGTGTGGTCTTTTACCTGATTGCCTATTTGCTGACAAATCTCCTGGCCTTTGGTGTGGTTTCGGTTGTGGGTAGCGTGATTGGCTCAGACGAGATCGCTGCGTATGCCGGGTTAAGTCGCCGTTCGACCGGGGCTTCGATGGCGATGCTGGTCGCGTTCCTGTCATTGGCGGGAGTTCCACCTCTGGCCGGGTTTGTTGCTAAAGTTTGGGTATTTGCTGCCGCTGTCCAGGCGAACCTGATCTGGCTGGCGATTATTGGTGTGATCAATGCGATTATCGGTGTGTACTACTATTTGATTGTGCTGAAGGTGGTATACCTGTACCGCTCGGACGACGAAGATAAGCCCCTGCCGATTTCCCGTCCGAATATGCTGGCGTTGGCCCTTCTGTGTTTGAGTATTGTCATCGTCGGGACGATTTTCGCTCCCTGGTGGGGTTTTGCCGACACAGCAGCAGCGGCGTTGTTTGTCCCGTAGTGAAAAGACCCTTCGGGATTTCGGGCGTAGCGTATTTGACGATAGAACGATTAAAACCCTCAGAGTCTGAGACATTTCATTTGTGCGAATTTGCACATTGACTACACTAGTTTCACCTGATATACTTGCCGGGCGATGAACCGGGCCGACCAGGAGCAAAAATCAGACCGCGTACAGTATGCCTTCAACATGACTCTGGCTGCTGTCGCCGGACAGGTTGGTTGTCTAACCCTGGTAATCATTTTTGCTTCGCTCTTTGGTGGCCTGTGGCTGGATAACCAGTTCGCAACTCGCCCCTTATTTACCGTTCTTTTGTTGATAGGCAGTATTCCAGTAACTTTGGTTACCATGTTTTGGGTCGTGCGAAAAGCCACCGCCCATATCAAACCTGCTTCAAAAAATTCATTATCTCAATCGGAGGAAGCAGACCGTGAAAAATAACCGGATTCTGGGAATTCCCAATCGTTATTTTGTTCTTTTCTTTATTATCCTTGGCATTGTCTTTCACTATGTGCTAGGAGTTCAGGTTCTTTCCCCTCATGTGCAGTTGCCTGCGGAGAAGTTTAGCGAAGGTAGTTTTCTGACCAATACCTTGGTTGCAACGGTCATCGCTGATATTCTTTTGATCCTGACGGCATTCGCTGTGCGCCGGGCTGCAATCAGTGGCAACCTGGTTCCCAAAGGTTTCTCCGGTGCAATTGAAGCCTTACTTGAAGTGCTTTATAACCTGACCGAGTCCACTGCCGGAAAATACGCCCGAAAGATTTTCCCCTGGTTTGCAACGATTACCTTATTGGTTCTATTTGTTAACTGGATGGAATTGATTCCTGGTGTGGATAGCATTGGTTTCTTTCAACCGCAACATGTTCATGTAGAGGAAGCCGCTCCTGCACAGGGAGAAGGTGAAGACGCAGGTGAAAATCATGCCGATGCTTTTGCTGAAGGTGGCCCTTGTCAGGCGACCCAATGGTTAATCTTTACCTCTGTCAGCGGTGAATCCGAATGTTCATCGGCAGTTGTTCCCTGGGTTCGTGTTGCTTCCACGGATTTGAACTTTACTGTTGCCTTAGCAGTTCTATCTGTCGTGATGACCCAGGTGATTGGGGTCCAGGCCCTTGGGGGGAGTTACTTCACAAAATTCTGGAATACCAACACATTATTCAGCAAGCCCATTTTTGGTGTCATTGACTTCGCGGTGGGTTTGCTCGAAGTCGTGTCAGAATTCTCGAAAATTCTCTCGTTCTCTTTCCGGTTGTTTGGTAATATTTTCGCTGGTTCGGTGCTGCTATTTGTTATTGGTAGCCTCGTTCCGGTGTTTGCCCAATCGATCTTTTTGATGCTCGAATTCTTCGTCGGCCTCATCCAGGCTATCGTGTTTGGTATGTTAACCATGACGTTCATGTCACAGGCGACTCAAGGCCATCACGGCGAAGAAGAACACCACTAATCTTTTATCCAAAGTAACTGCTCAGCAAAGCATAGGAACCTCCGAAAAAAGGTGTGCGTGGGGGTGTACACCCCGAATAAACGAAGTTTTCCACACCTTTTTTTCGGACAATTCCCCTCTAAGCTTAGTTACTATCAAAAACTAAATTTTTTCGGAGGTTCTTTCTCATGGAAGGTAATATTGAAGCTGCTGCAAAGTTGGTCGGAGCCGGACTTGCCATGATTGGTGCAATTGGTGCGGGCGCCGGGATTGGTATCGTCACCAGTGGCGCGGTACAGGCGATGGGCCGCAACCCGGATGCCACCGGTACTATTCAGACTAACATGATTCTGGGCATTGCTTTCGCTGAAGCGGTCGCCATTTACTGTCTGGTGGTTGCGTTACTGATTCTGTTCGTGTTCTAAACCAGCCAGATGGATCGAATTACGAACGATAAAGGAGATGTAATATGGAAGCATTAGGTATAAACGGCGGCTATTTTTTAGTGCAATTGGTTAACTTCTTAGTCATTTTTGTTGTGCTGCGCGTGTGGGTTTATGGCCCCATTCTTAATCTGCTCGACAAACGTCGTGAAACGATTGCCCAGGGTTTGGAAGATGCCCGTGTGGCTGCCGAAGCGCGTGCCAATGCCGAAAAAGATGCTGAAAAGATTCTCGCAGAAGCCCAGGCAAAGGCGTCACAAGTCGTAAAGGAAGCCACTGAGCGTGCGGAAAATGCAACTCGCGACATCCGCGTAGCAGCAGAAGCCGATGCGGCCAAGATTCGTGAAACTGCGGCTGCGGATGCTGACCAGGAACGTGTTCGTATTTTAGGTGACTTACGGAGTCAGGTAGCAGCATTGGCGATTGCGGCAACTCAAAAATTACTCAACGAATCCCTGGATGAGAAACGCCAACATAGTTTAATCCAGGAATTTTTCTCCGGTGTACAATCAGGCAAGGTGACGGTGTTGGAAGGTGCAAGTGTGGCTGGCGCCTCTGCTGAAGTTACCAGCGCATTGCCTCTCACCGAAGTGGAACAGGGTGCAGTTAAACGGGATGTCCTCGCCAAAGCAGGCGCCGATACAACCGTTGCCTTCCGTGTCGATCCTGCCATTCTCGGCGGTCTCGTTATTCGGGTGGGCGACAAAGTTGTAGATGGTTCTGTAGCCGGGCAGTTAGGGAGTTTGCGCGAGAGCCTGCGCTAGTTGTCAAAAAGGCATATGAAAAGACGCCCACTTCAGGGCGTCTTTTTTTTTCGGGTTATTTCTACTCTGGGCTGAGTAGTTACGTTGGAAAAACAAAGGGCCAGGCACACTGGCCCTTTTGTTTATTTCACATGGAATTATCGCCGGTAATTACCGCCGGTTCCGGTCGCGCTGGCCACCACTGTTACGCCGGCCCCCTCCATC
>DATDOR010000677.1:0-7192 GCA_035293165.1 Anaerolineales bacterium
GTGTATGTCAGAAAAAACGGCAATTCGCATATTAGACTCCAATGCTTTGTGCATATAAAAACCACATCCCGGCAAAGTATCCCAGGAGGATGAGGAGGGCATCAATCTCTACAAAGAGCAAGCGGCGTTCAACACGAGCGAGGTTGCCAATCAGTCCCATGCCAGTCAGGAGCAACCCGAGCAAACCCGCCATTGCAAAACTCGAATCAATCGCGCCGAGAAAACGCCCCTCCGTGTAAAAAAAGTCGGTTAGCCCAAGAGCAAACATGTTGAAGATATTGCTGCCAAACAAGTTGCCGACCGCCAGATCATAAGCGCCCATACGCGCAGCAGCTATCGTTGTGACCAGTTCAGGCAAGGAGGTGGTGGCAGCGAGCAGGGTCGCTCCAATAAACCCGGCACTGACCCCGGTTTGCTGAGCGATGGTATTAGCACTGCCAACCAGGAAAGGGTTGACGAGGACAAGGATTAAGACAGCAATTCCAAATCCAATCCCGGCCCGGCGCAGGCTGGGAACTTTTTCATCATCAATCTGCTCCGGTGTGGGAGGAGGACCGCCCCTTTGCAGTAAACGCACCCCACCAATATATGCCGCCATGATGAGCAGGCTATCCCCACCTACCCACCCTATTTTAAAGTCAAGGTCAGCAAGAATGAAGAAAACGGCCAGACCGGTCATGATATTAGCCAGGCTGGCGGTTAGTGCATGGTTCATTGCGACCTGGCGCAAGATGCGGGCTTGTTGGTGGATTAGATCGAGGATAGCGAGGACAAACATGTTGAACATGGCGCTGCCAAATATGCTTCCCGCTGCTAGATTAGGGACGCCCTGTCCAATCGCATTGATGGCAGAAAGCAGTTCTGGCAGGGAGGTTGCCCCGGCGATAAGCAATGTCCCAATGAACATCCCGCTCAGGCGCGTCCTTACGGCAATCACGTCGCCGTACTCTGCTAATTTGATGGCTGTATAGACCAGGATGGCGGCGCTAAGAATGAATTGCAGCCAGACCATTTAACCGGCCTCTGTATTTAATGTTGGGTCAGGGACACCTTTGACGATGGACAGCGGCCAGGCAGCCATCACCCCCGTGTTGGGTTCGAGCAGGTTACCGACAATTTTTTCGACAGCCTCGATACATTGGCGGACTTTTGGTTCCCCTTTGACAATGGTAAATAACGTGAGATGGCCTTCTTCCCGGCTTTGCATAAGGCGGTTGATACCGGCCATAAGTGGGGTGCCGATCAGTTTTGCGTTGCGGTAGCGTGTGATACCGGTGCTTTCAATAATGGTCACGCCCGTAACGCCGATTTCTTCCCAGGCTTCGAGGACTTCATCGAGGTAGTCGGGGTTATCGAGGACGAACATGAGCATGTGCATGAGAGGCTCCGGAGGGTATCAATGATGGGGATCATGGCCGTCATGAGAAGCGGCCTGCGCCTCCTGGATGAGGGCATCAATTTGATCGATGAGGGCATCCAGGTTGACCGATTTTCGGGTGACGATGTCGGGAAGGGGAGGCAGCGGAGGCGGGTCGGGAAGATGTTCCCCGGCAAGTTCGTGGTAACGCTCGCGAAATTCTGCGCTGGGGGTATGTTCGTAGAGGTGCGCATAGAGTTCCCCCGCTCGTTTGAGGTGGTGTTCCTGAGTAGGATCGAGTTTCCAGATTTCGTAGTGGATAGCCGCTTCCTGCTCTTCATTGCCGTGGAAGTGCTCCATCCAGGCATCGTGGAGGTGGTGAAGTTGTTCGATAGCGGTTTCAGCATTTTTTTGGCCGAGTTGGACCTGAGTGCGCATACGGGCGACCTGGGCTTCAAACTGAACCAATGAATTATCTGCTTCAGCAGCCAATTGAACTGCTTCATTGTAACTATCGAGGGCTTTTTCAAGTTTGCCTTGTGCGCTCAATAAATTGCCCCAGTCAAAATAGAAGCCTGATAGTTCGTACAGGGAGTCCATTACCTGCCCAAGAATAATTGCCCGTTTCAACATTACTTCGGATTCGTCAAAATTTCCCTGCGCCATATAAGCGAGTGCTATTTTCGATGCGGCTAAACTCACTCCCCACTGTTCCCCGAGTTCAAGAGATATTTGAAGATGCATCGCGTGACATCGTAAAGTGGCTAAGAAATCACCGGTGTACCAGTAAATATTTCCAATGTTTCCAACGGCCAAACCGACCCCTTGACGATCTCCTATCTCTAATGAAAATTGCAAACTCTTAAAGTAATTTTCCAATGCTTTTGAATAGTCCCCCAACACAAGATAAACATTGCCAATATTCCCGGCAATAATCCCTTCGCCCAGGCGGTCTCCCAGGTTTTGGGCAATCTGTTGTCCTTTGCCGTAGGCTTCCAGAGCACGATCATATTCTCCCCTGATATAGTAAATCAGGCCCATGTTTCCAATCGCCCGGTAGGCCCCTCTTAAGTTTCCAATATCCGTGGAAATTTGATGGCACTGCTCAAAGCATCTCAAGGCAGGGTCGTAATCTCCCTGCCGCCAGTGAATGACGCCAATGAGCCGCAAGGTATACTCCAATCCAGATAAATCATTCAAGGATTTGAAAGTAGTTTTTGCCTTCTCTAACCAGCTTAACGCTTCGTCATAGGTCCCCTTACGGCTCAAAATGTCCCCATACGCACGACGAGCGCGTGCTAATTCACGTGGGTCCTCAATTTTTTCTGAAATTTCCATCGCTTGACGAAACAGTTGCTCTGTATCACTCCAATTCCCTATGAGTTGTAAGACATCCCCCAGCCGGAGCAGGATTTCGATTTTATCCTTATCGGGCAGGAGCGGGAGCAAGCGCCGAAAATAATCAATCGCGGCCTCGTTGGCAAACGTCTCCTGCGCAGCAATGCCAGCTTTGTGGAAATATTCACGTTGTTTGGTTGTGTTCTGGCTGGCCCCGTAATGGTACGCCAGGATGTTAAGGAACTGATCTAGGTTATTCGGGTAATCTCTTTCAATATACGACCCAATCTGCTCGTGCAGCATCTGGCGCGTGGAAACGGCCAGACTTTCATAAGCCACTTCACGCGTGAGAATATGTTTGAATAGATATTCAAGTTCGGGTTCAGGTTTATCCAGGGGAGTGATCTCGAGCCGGTTCAAATGCTCTAATTGCAATTTGATCTGGTCTGGTGATCCAAGTTGCGGGTAAATCCCCCACAACCAGGAAGCTTTAAACAACCGGCCAATAACACTCGCAATTTTCAATGTGGTTTTTGGTCCTTCTGCAAGTTGGTCAATACGGCTGATGATCAAACTGTTCAAGCTGTCTGGCAAAATTAACGTTTCTAACGTCTGGCTATCTGCAGGATCAATTCCCCGATCGTGGAGTAAGTTGATCATTTCGTCCACAAAAAACGGATTACCCCCTGCTTGTTCGGTGATACGCTCGACAAATGACGATGAAACGTCAACCCCGTGAAAGAGTTGTTCCAGTTTCAATTGAATTAGTTGAGCCGCTTCCTCTGGCGTAAACTCCGCCAAAGAAATTTCTGAGAAATGGGCAAATTGGGAAACTCTAGGTTGAATCTGTTCCGTCTCAGCGGGGCGATAAACGACAAGGATTAATACCGGAACATCAGCAATATTCCGGGCAAGGACTTCCAGTAGATCGTTGGACACCGGATCTATCCAGTGGCAATCTTCAAGCACAAAGAAAATTGGCGTCTGCCCAGCCCTGAGCCGGATGCAGTCCACCAGCAGATTTTCCAGGGAAGCTTTCCGCATCCGAGCATCCATTGCCGCAGTTATCGCATTATCTTCTATTTTCAGATTAAGGGCTTGCCTAAGGAGAGGTGTTCGCCGATCAAAATTGGGGTTTACCGTGCGCAGGTGGGATTCGAGTTGACGAATCTGGGATTCCAGGGAGTCATTCGAGTCTAACTCAAAAAAACCTGTTAGCAAATTCTGCCAGACCAGATAGCTGATCTTGGTTCCGTGGGAAACACACTCCCCCCCATACCCATCCAACCCGCTTTCCCGTGCTAAACGAATAATTTCCGCAACCAGGCGAGATTTTCCCAAACCCGCTTCTGCTGTTATGCCGAAGACTTGTCCCCTTCCTTGTAAAGTGCGTTGAATGATTTGGTGAGCGGCTTGTAATTCTTTCACTCGCCCAACCATAGGGAGAATGTATTGCCGTTCCTGGATTTTTAGGATATTTTTTTTCTTTTCCCCCATTAATTGGCGAATGGTTACCGCCTCAGTTTTCCCTTTCACCTGGATAGATGGCAGGCTAATCCAGGTAAACCCCTCTCCTTCGATATACGTGTCTTCGCTGATCAAAATCTGACCGGACTGGGCAGCTTGCATCAAACGAGCAGACAAGTTCACCACATCCCCCATAACCGTGTACTCTTGCCGGGCGGGAGAACCAACTAACCCACAATAGACAAATCCACTATTAACACCAATCCTTACCGAGAAATCTGGAATTTCCTGCAAATCTAAAGCGCATTGCAAGGCCCGTTCTACGTCATCCTCATGGGCGATGGGGGCGCCAAAAACGATGATATATTTGCTTCCCTTATCCCCCATGTCAATTTTGTTTAAATACCCATCATAACTTTGAACCGTCTCTATCACTTTTGCAAAATAATCCTGGAGTTTTTCCCCTACATTGGGGTCATGATCATAATCAAGATTGTCGAATCGAACGAAAAGCACCGTCACTTTACGATGTTCATTAATAAAACTGGATAACCCTTCCCGGACACGCTGGCTAATCGAAGGGTGCAAAAAGGCAGAAATCGTCTGGATAGTTTCGGGGGGAAGTTGATCAAAATCAGACGCGGAACGTTTCTGCGTCCGGCCCGTTACCCTCTCTACAAGCAGAAACCCGTCCCGCTCTTCGCTGGCAACGATCCCACCTGCCAGCTCCAGCAGGTGATTGTGGATTACCACTTCGCCCCGGCTCGCGTGGTGTTCGGCGTCCGCACATAGATCAAGGGATGTTCCAGCAATGATATACTCCAAACGTGCCTCCGGATCACCTACGGTTGTACAGAAAAGCGGTCCGGCAGCCAGCCCTGCCTTCATAGCCAGCTCAAACGCTCCGGCGCTTGTCGGAATGGCACGGTAATCCACCATTTTGGCCTGCATGTCCAATGCACATTGAACAGCCTGGTGAATCACAATTTGTGCTTCTTCGATTGTGTAGGGGAAGAGCACAGTCATAGCATCGCCGCCAAACTTGCCGATAATACCCCCGTAAGAGCGAATCAATTCGATCATCGGTTCAAAATAACTGTTGAGGATTGTGGTCAGTTCTTCCGTTCCACTTCGCCCGGATTTTCCGAGGGCCTCACTTATTGCGGTAAACCCGGAAACATCTGCAAATAATACAACCGACTCGAACCGTTGCTCGCGCCCTACAAGCTGTGCAGGATTTTCCAGCAAGGATTGAACGAGATAATCAGGGATATAAGATTGCCAGATTGAGGTCATCGCATTAATTATAACCGTCCAAGAAAGGGATATTCCTTACTCAGAATTCCTATTCTACAAAATCAGACAGGGCAGCCCAATGAAGCCTGCCCTGTCTGATTCAAATTGATCGTAACTACTCAGGCAGTACAGAAAAGATCCCCGAAAAAAAGGGATGGGTGGGGGATGTACATCCCCCACCCATCCCTTTTTTTCGGAACATTCCACTCCAGGCTGAGTAGTTACAGGTGAAGGTTTCCCCTCCCGGCTGAGTAGTTACGATTAGTGAATGATCAACGGCAGCAAGATAAAAAGTTCACCTATTGGGGGAAGAGGAATCGCATTATCAGCGCCTGGATTTTCATCCACAACTTGCAAGGGACGATTCCCCCCCTGGACGTGGCCCTCCACCGCCGCTGGCGCCAGACCAAACCCAAGCGGTGTAACCTCAAACCAGTAGCTGGTTATCCCATACCCATACCCAAACACATCCACCTGATAAACGCCTGCAATCAGCGCAGTGAAAACAACCTGTTCAAGTGAGTTAAAGCCCTCCGCCACAGCGACCAGACTCCCATCCGGCCCCCAGATGTACATATCTACGTTCCCCGTGAGGGAAGTGAGATTTAGTTGAATCGTATCGCCAGCATTAAGCGCAAGGCGGAAGAGCTGTCCACCATCATGAACGATAAAGTTTTTCGTAGGGATGAGATTGATCGGCACAGTGGTTGGCAGCGAAACATTCCCTCGCTGATCGGACACCCATGCCTGGATATAATGGGTGCCTGGGGTAGGATCTAACACCCAATCAAACACGCTGGCACTGGCGAATGGTTTCCACCCACTGACCCCTACAGGCATCCAATCTCCTAGATTCCGATCAAAAGCATACTCGACGTAAAAGATATAAGCCACGCCACTGCCAGAATCGCTTGCTGTCGTATTGACCACCACCTGTTGATCGGAAGTAGAAAACGCTCCACCATCAATCGTTAAGTCATCAATTTGAGGAGGTATGGAATCAGACGAGGGAGATAATACAGTTAACACGCGACTGACGACATTATTAGCCGGAATAGCATCCGTTGGCAGGTCAGGAGAGGAAATATTGACTGTCAGCGTGTATACACCCGCTGGGCCAACGGGCCAGGTGGAGGTCATGGAAATGGTGCTGTTCGGACTGATTACATCCGAAACTCCAAGCATAAGCTGCGGTGCACTCAGACCACCTCCAGAAATACCCACACTGATGTCTACGCCCACTTGAACGAGTGCCAGCGGTGCAAACTCACCGGTACGGCGGCGGACGGTCAGCCCAACCTGAACGTTTTCCCCTGCCCGAGGGCTTGCTGGAATCGTGAACAGGTCGAAATCCAGTGCAAACAAATCGTCTATCACAAACCCATCCAACGCTATATATGCCATTGGCAAGGTTTCACTGAAGTTCGCCGGATTAGTTAATTGCACATCATAGATCCCGGTATTAATCCCCCAGGGCACCCCTGCACGGATGAGCGTCCCGGAAATGAACGTCATACTTTCAAGATCAAAGAAGTTCTGGTCATTGGTCGAGTCGATTAGTTTACCTGTCATCCCCGGTGCAAACCCATCTCCGAATATCGTCAACATCACCGGCCGGTCGTTGGCTCCAATTTCAGGAACCACCGAATCAATTGCCAGCGCATTCGGATCGTAGATGACCATGCTCTTGAACAGTACATCCGTCTCTCCGTTGGGATTTTGCGCTTTTAGACT
>DATDOR010000678.1:0-6657 GCA_035293165.1 Anaerolineales bacterium
TGGTACGCGCGGGGGGTTACGCGCTCCTGCGGCGCTTCAAACCGGCCTGGATGCGCCTGCGGGACGGCATCATGTTGGGGCTGGGGCACGGCGGCATCGAAGCGATGATCTTCGGTGGGGTGTTGACCGCGGCGGGTGTCAGCGCGCTGCTGCCCCTGCAAGGCACGGATTTGGAAACGCTAGGGCTGAACCCAGAGCAACTTGCAACCTTGCGGATTCAACTGGATGCCCTGGTTTCCGCGCCGTACTCGCCGCTTGTGCCCCTGGTCGAGCGGGTTCTGGCGATGGCAGCGCACGTCACGTTTTCGCTCCTTGTGTGGCGGGCATTTGCAAACGGCCGGATCAAACGCGATTGGTATTTCATCGGGATCGCCGTGCTGTATCATATGGCATTGGACGCGGTGCTGGTGTACGCCATCCAAACGTGGCCGGATTTGGGTTATTGGGTCGAATTGATCCTGGCGGGGATGGTGCTGCCCGGCTTCGTGTGGGCAGTCTCGATGGCGCGGCGTGAGGGGAGCGGCACCCCTCGTGAGGGCGTCCGCTCCAATTGGGGCGTGTTCTGGGTCGCAACGCGGAAAGAAATCCGTCAGCTTTGGCGCACGAAGCGATTTCTCGTCGTCGGGGCGGTTTTTCTCCTGTTCGGGATGGGGTCGCCCTTGATCGCGAAACTAACCCCTGAACTTCTCCGTTCCATTGAAGGGGCCGAAATGTTCGCCGACCTGATCCCGGAACCAACCGCTGGGGACGCGATGGCGCAGTATTTGAAAAATCTCTCGCAGTTCGGGTTTATTATCGCCATTTTGATCGGGATGGGCGCAGTGGCCGGGGAGAAAGAGCGGGGCGTTGCGCCGATGATTTTGAGCAAGCCGATGTCGCGTTGGGCGTTCATAACGAGTAAATTCGCCGCCCAGTTTGCGATGTACCTATGCGCGTTCGTGCTGGCGGGACTGGGGGCGTATACCTACACGGTGATTTTGTTCGGCGCGCTGGATTTCGGCGCGTTTGCCTTGCTCAACGGACTGCTGCTGCTCTGGCTGATGACCTTTGCCGCGCTCAACTTGTTGGGGAGCACGCTCGGCGCTTCGACCGTGGCTGCGGGTGGAATCGGGCTGGGGTTGTCGGTGGTGATGCTCGTTGCCGGGAATATTCCCAGATACGGGGCATTATTTCCGGGCGGGCTGATGGCGTGGGCGACCCAGCTTGGCCTGTCCGCCGCCGGGGCGGCGGCTTCGGCGCTTAATACGGCAACGACCACGACCGGGATGGGTGCAAACGGGGGCGCGGCGGCGGGCGCGCTGGCCATCATTTTTATGGCATTGGTGCTTTCGGTTGGGGTTTTTGAACAACAGGAGTTATAGAATGTTTGAAATTGCGCGGCTGCAAGCGCAATTACGTTATGGGGCATCACAGGCTTTTCAGGCGATTTCCGTCCAGCCATTCAAGTTTTACTTCAATCCCGATGACGATTCGCTCTATTCCAACTATGCCATCCCGGATGCGCCGGAAGATGGGGATTTGGGGAAGGCGATTACTGCGTTAAAAGCGGCTTTTCACGAACGCCAGCGAACGCCCCGGTTGGAATATCTAGAAGATTTTGCACCCGATCTTGCCGCCGCGCTGGAGGCAAACGGGTTTAGGCAAGAAATCCGCACCCTGCTCATGGTTTGCACCCCGGACAGTTTCCGCCCCGCGCCGGACGTGCCGGGATTGGTGATCCATCCCATAGACAGCACATCGCCTATCGAAGACCAGCGCGCGGCGGTGACAGTGCAGAGCCGTTCATTTGGCAGTGAGGATGCGTTGGAAGCGACTGAAGAAAAAGTACACCAGTATTTTGCGCGATTTGCCAGCCAGCAGATGTTTCTGGCGAAACTGGACGGCCAGGCGGTAAGCGTGGCAAGCCTGATGCCAGCGTATGATGGCATTGCGGAAATTGCGGGGTGGGGACGGTGTCGGCTTTTCGGCGGAGGGGGATTGGTGCAGCAATTACCGGATATGCCGCGCGCGTTGCCTTTGAACAGGGGTTGGAGGCTATTTTCCTGACCGCAGCGGACGAACGCGCAGGGCGGGTGTATACGCGGGTGGGGTTTCAGGGGATGGGGATGAGTTCCTTGAACTACCCTTACATCCATCGTATACTGAAGGAAATACTTCAAGTGAGAGGATAAAATGCAAGGTACAGACAAAACCCTACGCCAACGCATTATCACGATGCGCTGGGTGCTTTCTCTGGTTTGGATAGCGGGGGTGGTTATCTATCAGTTGATATTTGCCTCCTGGGTTCAGCACAGATTCAGCGAGGGATTTCACTATTTCGTAGAGATTTTATTCTACGGTTCCGTCGGGCCGCTCCTGTCCTTTTGGTTTCTGTGGCGGATTGACAACCGTCTGGGGGAGATGGAACGCGTGGAGAAAAAGGCCCAGACAATGGAAAGACGCCTGGCTTCAATCACCCACATCTCCGCCGATGCCATACTCAGCCTGGATACAGCGGGACAGATCGTTTCCTGGAACCCGGGAGCTGAGGAACTTTTTGGCTTTTTGGAAAACGAGGTTTTGGGGCAACTCTTTTCGGCTTTGATGGGCAGCGGAAGAGCCGCCGAGACGGAAATCCAGTGGATCTACGAGAGCGTCCGCCGGGAGGGCTATTTGCGCGGTCACGAAAGTGTTTGTTTTAACTCCCAGGAAGAGGCCATTCACGTGGAACTCACTGCCATCCCTTTGAGTGATGAGAACCGCGAATTTTTGGGTTTGTTTTTGATCCTTCGGGACATCAGCAGCCGAAAACGGCGCGAGGAAGAAATCAGGCGTCTCAACAAGAGTCTCAACGAGCAGGTGGCTGAACGCACCCGTGAGCTGAACGAGAAAATCAGCCAACTCGCCAGAGCGAACGCCGATTTGCAAAAACTCGACCAGACCCGGACGGAGTTTGTTTCGCTCGTTTCCCACCAACTGCGCGCGCCCTTGACCAACATGAGTGGGGCAGTCGAGAACATTCGGGTCGGTTGCAAGCTGCAAACCCCTGCCTGTTCACGCATGTTGGCGATCCTGGATCAACAAACGACTCGCTTAGATCGGCTGGTGGAGGGCGTTTTGAGCACCGCCCGTATCGAAGCGGGCGAGTTAACCTTCCATACCGAGCCGATTTCGATCCACCCCCTTGCCCACCAGATCGTCGAACAGTTTCGCGCCCGGCAGGTTGGGCGAACAGTACACCTGACTCAAAAGCCGGGGCTTCCCCTGGCTTTCGCGGACCGTGACCGGGTGGCAGAAGTGATGACCAACCTGCTGGATAACGCAAACAAGTACTCGCCCCAGGGAACGGATATTTTTGTGGGTTTGCGCGCCGACCAGGATGAAATTACCGTGAGTGTAAGCGACCAGGGGCCGGGCATCCCCCCAGGAGATTTAGACCGTGTCTTCGAGAAGTTCTACCGAATCGATAGTAGCGATGCTCAAACGGCTTATGGATACGGGCTTGGGTTGTACGTTTGTGGCCAATTGGTGAAGGCGATGGGGGGGCGTATTTGGGTGGAAAACCACCCTGAGGGAGGCGCAGTGTTTTCCTTTACACTGCCGGTCTGGCAGGAGAGGTCGTAATGCCCGAAACTATTTTGCTCATCGATGACGACCCGACTTTGCTGGAGCTTCTGGCTGAACACGTTCGCACAGCAGGTTACCAGGTGCTGGCGGTCAACCGCGGGGATGAGGGGGTTGCGACAGCATTGGAGAAGAAAGTCGATTTGGTTGTACTGGATGTGATGATGCCCGGGATGGACGGGTGGGAGGTGTGCCGCCGGTTGCGGGAGGCTTCCACGGTCCCGATCCTCATGCTCACGGCCAGGGGGGAAGAGATGGACAAATTGCGCGGTTTTCACCTGGGTGTGGACGATTACGTCTCAAAACCCTTCTCCTTTGCCGAGGTGGTGGCCCGCATCCGCGCCGTGCTGGCGCGCGTTCGAGGGAACGTGAGCAAGACCCAGCATCTGACCAGTGGAGACCTGACCATTGAGTTCGACCAGCGCAAAGTGACGGTAGACGGGAAGGCCGTCGAGCTTTCCCCCACAGAATTCCGTCTCCTGGAAACCCTCGCGCGGCAGGTCCACCGCACCCTTCCGACGGAACAACTGGTCATCCAGGTATGGGGAGAGGCTTATGCGGGGGAAGTGGAGCACGTCAAGCGTTATATCTGGGCGCTTCGCAAAAAGATCGAACGCGACCCGGGCGATCCCAGGCATATCCTGACCGAACGGGGGTATGGGTACCGTTTCGAGTAGAAAACTTCCACCAGATTTCCACTTTCCTTAAACCAGAATTAAACCCGCGCTTGCTACACTGTCAGGGAGGAATCCATGCAAAATGGCGCGTTATCCTGTTTTTCTCCCTGAATTGGTTTTTTACCAGCAGAATGTGGCCTGCCAGTTTGCCTGTCCGGTGCGAACGGACGGGCGGGCTTACGTGACGGCCATCTCCCGCGGCGAATATGAACGGGCATATCTCATCGCCCGCGAAACCAATCCCTTTGCCTCGACCTGTGGCTGGGTGTGCGGCGCGCCCTGCGAGGCGGCCTGCCGCCGGGGAAAAATAGACACCCCCATTGCCATCCGCGCCCTCAAACGCTTCGTCAACGACCGGTACGGGGTGTACCTGGGCGAGAGCGGAAAATCGCAAGGGCCTCCGGCATGGCCGGCCTACATCGGGCGGACGGACGCTTTCGAGTTGGGGAACACTGTCTTTCCAACCAGCCGGAGCGGGCTGGTCGCCTCTCGCATGAAAAGCGAAAAGACAGGGAAACGCGTGGCTGTGGTGGGTGCGGGCCCGGCCGGTCTCTCCTGCGCCCACGATCTGGCGTTGTTAGGCCACGAGGTAGAGATTTTCGACGCGGCCCCGAAAGCCGGGGGGATGCTCCGCCTGGGCGTCCCAGAATATCGCCTGCCCCGAGAGTTGATTGACCTGGAAATCCAGGCCATCCTGGCCCTGGGCCCGAAGCTCAACCTCAACCAAAAGCTGGGGACGCATTTCAGCTTGGGGGCGCTCCGGGATGAATTCGACGCCGTCTTCCTCGCCATCGGCACCTACCAGAGCCGCAGCCTGAACATCGAAGGCGAGCAGTTCGATGGTGTGCTGCGGGCGGTGGATTTTCTGATCAACATCAACCTGGGGGGATACAACCTCGATTTAGGCAAAAAGATTTTGGTGATCGGGGGTGGCAATGTGGCGATGGACGTGGCCCGCACCGCCGCTCGCCTGGGATTCCCCTCCCAATCCGGGGGCGACCTGGAGATGGCGCTGGATGTGGCCCGTACCGCCGTCCGCCTGGGGGCTACCGAGGAGGTGCATTGTCTGGTCGTGGAAGCCCGTAGTGAGATGCTGGCCGATCCCATCGAAGTCGAAGAAGCGGCGGAGGAAGGGGTCGTCATTCACAATCACGTCGCACCCAAACGCATCCTGGGCGAGAACGGCCGCGCCATGGCGATTGAAACACTGGATGTCGTTCAGGCCTTCGACGAACGCGGCCGGTTCAATCCCCAATTGGCTCCCCATAGCGAGAAAATATGGGAATGTGACAGCATCATCGTTGCCATCGGGCAGTCTGGGGAACTGGACTGGTTGCAGCCTGCCGACGGGGTGGAAGTGACCCCGCGCGGCACGCTGAAAATTGACCCGGAAACGCTGGCGACGACCGCAGCCGGGGTGTATGCGGGAGGGGATATTGCTTTCGGGCCGCGGCTGATCATCAACGCCGTTGCCGACGGTCAGCGCGCCGCGCGCGGCATCCACGCTTACCTGCAAAACTTGCAGCCGCGCCGGGTCCGCAAAGGGTTCTTCACTCCCCTCAGAAAACAGGATTACCCCCAGCTTGGGCCAATGCGGGACTATCTTCGCTGGCCGCGCCGCCAGCCGCCTGTGCTCCCCTCCAACCGGCGCATCGGGGTATCTCAGGTGGAGCTTGGTTTTGACGAAGAAACAGCCCGGGAGCAGGGCGGCCGCTGCCTGATTTGTACGATCAACCCTGTTTTCGATGGGGAGCTTTGCATCTTGTGTAATGGGTGTGTGGACGTTTGCCCGATGGATTGCCTGAAACTCATCCCGGTTTCCGAAGTCGCGTGTGACGAGAACGTGGCTGCCTGGATTGAGCAAAAAACCGGGACTTGGGAAACGGCCAGCGCCATGCTGCTCGACCCCACGCACTGCATCCGGTGCGGTCTGTGTGCCGCTCGCTGCCCGACGGAGGCGGTTAAGATGGAAACCTTTCGTTTTACTGAGGAGGTGATCTTCGACCGAGCTGAATAACAAAATCCCCCTGCTGATTGTTTTTCCATAACTGCCAAAATCTGGCAGGTTTGAAGCCTGCCCAACCTGAGGAGAATGTTAAAATGAAAACCCAAACCTATAAATTTCTATTTGTTGTTGGGAGCCTCCTGCTGGTAGCCAGTCTGGCACTGGCGGCCTGCGGTGGCGCAGCGCAAACACCCGCCGTGCAACCCACTGCACCACCCCAACCAACCACCCCGCCCGAACCCGCCCTTGAAGGTGACGCCGTGCGCGGCGGGCTGCTTTATGATAAATGGTGGACTGTCGATTTGGAAGTGGGTGGTCATGCGACTGGAGCGGGAGAAGAAGAGCTTGAGGCCAGCAGCCCAGAGGGCGATC
>DATDOR010000679.1:0-10200 GCA_035293165.1 Anaerolineales bacterium
CATGGCCCTGCTGCAATACGCCGGGCCGTACAATGTTGAACAGGGTACCGTTGCCGTGTCTCACCGCGATCAACCAAGCCTGGAGGTACCAGGGACCGATTACCTGGGCCGCTCCATCTACACAACGTTCGGTCTGGAAGGTGTGAACAATGGATTCGGTACTGCCAGTCGCGAAGACCTGCTGGGCGCCTTCTTCTCATGGGCGATGGATGAACCCACTGCAGCTATCAGTGATACCACCGCAATAAACGGCAGTAACATGACCACGTTCGAGGCCTCGTTGACTTCTAATATCACGGGCACGTATGCGGTTAGCTATCGCTGGGATTTCGGTGATGGCACACCCTATACCACGTATGAGAGCAATCAAGTCAGCCATACGTACGCAGTCTGTGGTACCTACACGGTACGTGTTGAGGCGACCGATTCCTGGGGGAACAAGGCAATTGGCGAACTCGTGGTTGAAGTCACGAACTGCACGGCGAACATCCTTTACCTACCGGTCATTCATGCTGGGGAACCTGCACCATAGCCGTTCAGGACAAAGTTAAAGATTCGGTAGAATGATAAGAAGCGGCGGGCCAAATGGCCCGCCGTTTTCTATTTATTTAGTTGATCTGTTCAAACTCAAATCGCAACTTTCGTACCCAAACCCCTTGCGTGCCGCAAATTTCGATGACCTTCTCCGTCTCCTCATCCCCACGTTCGTTCAGGTCGGCCAGGATCAATCCCTCAACCTCCATTTCATTTAGAAGCGTCTCCAGTTGAGCCAGGCTGCCCACCACATCCACTCCGTGGATTTTCCGCCCCCATTTATACGGATCGTTATCCACAATTCCCACAACGTGATAACCCAGTCTGGCATTGAACAAAATCCAACGAAGGGCAATTTCGCCGACATCCCCTGCACCATAAAGAAAAACGCGAGTTTCTTTGTCTGGTTGGCGGGTACGACCACGGGTCTGTTCTAAAACCTGATCCAGCACTTTGAATGAAGACCTGGACCCTGCCAGCCCAACCAGCAGAAAAGTGCCAAATACAAAAAGCGTACTCGCAGAAAATGCGGAAGGGGCATAAATCCTTAAGACACTCCCGCACAGGATTGCACTCCCAAAGGCAGCCCCGGCAAAGCGCATCAAATCACCGATGCCTATATATTCCCATACCCCCTGGTAGACTCGAAACAGAAAAATACCGGCATAGCCACTGGCTAGAGCTACCGGCAATGAGGTCAACAACAATTCAGTACCATCGTCCACCGTGAAGCCGGAGTGTACCAGGAAAGCCAGGTAGTAAGCAACCAGGATAATGAAAAAATCCAGTGCGATCTCCAATAACCGCCGCCGGTAAGTCAACTCAACCATAATGGTGGTTAACGGCCCTGTCGTACGGTTCTTATCTCTTGGCGCGTCTACAACTTTCAAACGTCCCAGATAAGCGGCTACCAGAGCAAAGGAGAGCACGACAACCGGGATCAACACCAGCCCTAAATAGTAGTCCAGCGACTCAATCAACGCCCCCACAATGCCTGCTCCCACAGCAAGCGCGTATAGGATGAATACCGTCTGACGTTCAGACAACCCGAACGCGACCAGCCGGTGGGAAGTATGATCCCGCCCTCCCTTGGCAGGAGACTGTCCACGCAAAAGGCGCGTGAAGGTCACAAAGGTTGTGTCAAGAATAGGCAACAGGAAGATCAGCGTCGGCACACTCATCACAGTAAAGACGTTGGACGCCTGTGGCTTCCGGGCAATGGCAAGCGCAGCCAGGGTAAATCCCAAAAACAGGCTGCCGCTATCGCCCATAAAAATCGAGGCCGGAGGAAAATTGAAGATCAAAAAACCGAGGACTGCCCCTGCCAGGGCCAGGGACAGAATTAAGAAGTCTTCCTGTCCGGGGACACGCCAAAAGAAAAAACATAAAAAGCAGGCAGTGATAAAGGAAATTCCCCCTGCCAGGCCATCCATATTGTCCAATAGGTTTATCGCATTCGTAATCCCCACCAGCCAGACCATGGTGAGCAGGATATTGAGCAATTCGCTCCGAAAGAACCCGGTCCGGTAGCCAGAAAAAACAACGATACCAGCAGCCAGGATTTGCCCGGCCATTTTTACATGGGGTGTAAGCGGCCGAAGATCATCATAAATTCCCACAAGAAACATCACCACAGACCCGGCCAGGAGCGCCCATCGGATGGGAGTATCTGGCATAATCACCGTATAGGCCAGGGAGAGCGTCCCTAAAAATGCCAAAAAGATACCCACGCCCCCTAGCAGAGGCGTGGGTTTTTGGTGCCACCGGTCCAGGCGGGGTTGGGCTACCCTCCCCAGACGGAAACTGAGCCAACGCACTATCGGGACAAGGATAAAACTGATCGCCAGTGAAATACCAAAAAGGAGCATAGAGTATGTTTGATTGTAACTGCTCAGGCTAAGAAAGAAAGGTTCTCGATGATTTAGGGAGAAGGTTGTTGAATGAGCGCAATCAATTCCTGAATGCTAGATTTCTGGTTTTCTGGTGCGGCAAGCAATGCGGAGTTGGCAAGCGCTAACGCGGTTTCCCGTTCCCCAAGCTGAAGATATAGTCTGGCCATCGCATCCTCGACGCGCCAGGCCTGATTTTTATTTGCTAAAGGCAGTGCCTCCTGGTAAGTGGAGATTGCCGCTTCGTAAGCGCCAAAATTTGCATGTAGCCCGGCTAATTCGACCAAATAACCATACTTCGTCGAAGAATCGCGCTTTTTTCGAATATGTTCAATGCCATCCTGATAATATTTTACAGCCTGTTCATAAGCGGTTTGCCGTGCGGCGTCACCGGAGGCTTGCTGGGCAGATTGGACATAATATTGCGCCAAAATCCCATACG
Organism: Anaerolineales bacterium; assembly: GCA_035293165.1. Classification (GTDB taxonomy): domain Bacteria; phylum Chloroflexota; class Anaerolineae; order Anaerolineales; family JABWBV01; genus JABWBV01. The sequence continues at coordinate 2,866 of DATDOR010000679.1, forward strand.
TACCAAAATAATCGGGATCTAAGTCCAGTGAGTGTAGTAAAAACTCAAGCGCACGGTCTGAATTTTGCAGGAGACTCATATACAAAACTGCCCATTCATTCCAAATCACAGCGTTATTTGGGCTGAGAACAACGGCGCGAGAATAATAGTCTGAAGCTTTCTCGGCAAGTTCATCACGCTGGAGTGGGTCGGCGGTAGCGGATGCCCAAAACCGGTGCAGCCGGGCCAGATTTGCAGTATGATCGGTGTTGAGCGGATTGATTTTTTGCGCCAATAGCAGATCGCCCCTGGCCTGTTCCAATAGTTGTTCAGTTTCAATTGGGTCTTGTCCTTGCAGTAACCGCGCACGTTCCAGATAAGCCCTCCCCAAAAACAGGTAATAGAAATCCTCAGACGGCGCATAACGGTTCGTACGTTGGTAAAGTTCAATCGCATACTGCCATTGCGCTGGATCATCGCCCCGGGCAAACGGATCGGCCAGTTTAAATGCGATATCGGCATGGATGATTCGCAGGTTCGTAAAGCTAATCAAGCCCCCAATAACCAGGACCGCAACGGGAATAGTTGCCAGACTGATCGCGCCACGAATTGCCGAGCGGGGAGACCAATCGGCTACCACAAAACGGGCTAATAACAAGATTAATCCGATGATATAAAAATAGTAAGTCGTCAGCAGCCCTTCCAACTTCGTAGCCTGGGCAATGATGCCTTCGAGCGTGATTTCCCCCCCACTTTGCTGTTGAACGATAATTGCCGTGCGAACCACCCCTGCCAGACCACTGGCGTGGATAAGCCAGAAAACCAAACCCAGGCCGCCAGAAATACCCAGGGTCAATCCCAGAGCGGATAACCAGTTTTCACGATTTACAGCCTTGTTTTCAGCAGTGAATAACACACCTGCAGCCAGCCATAGGGTAACCATCAACGCCAGAATCCCGTATGAAGTCTGAAAATCCTTGTTGGGCAATGTGGTTAATGAAGTCCAAAGAATTTCGGTTGTGGATAGTACCCGTTTGGAGTTGGTGACATAATCGTACCCTAGCGTGCTGAGTACAAACGCGGCGATCAGCCCACCAACGATAGCATATCGCCGCCAGGCAGGTTGTGAAGATCGTGAAGTATACCGGCGAGAAGCCCGTTTTTTCTTTTTCGAGGAGCTTCTGCTTTCCACTGCTTCGGATGATTCTGCCTCATTCTGTGCATTATCTTCAGGGGTCAGAATTTCTCCATAGACTCCGCGTTGGGTCATTAAATATCCGACTGCTACTAAAACACCGGTATACACCCAAAAATGCGTTCGTGTTGCTGCAATTGCAATCCCCAGGTGGATTTCGCCAAAGTGGGCAATGATAGCTGTCAAAAACATGATCAGGGTTAATGTGCGGAGCTTACTGCCCTCAGCCTGAGGCGGGTCATAACGAGAAAATAGCGAAATCAACGCCAAATAGATACCCAGGCCAGCAAGCATACCATATGGAAATCCAACCCCGAAAAACTTAACCCCTCCCCAAGCAATAAAACCAACTGCACTTGCTCCCCCCCCTCCTAATACCAGTCCTAGAAATAAATTGCGCTGCCTGGGAGAATTGATCATCCCCAACCAGTGTAGTCCATAATAAAAAATGGAAATAAATACAGTCAAATAGGCTATGAGTCCGATAACGCCAGTTGTGACCAGCGCATCCCAGGTCTCATTATGCGAACGGTCGGGGGAGGCATTGCGGGATTCGATACTTGCTAACTTAGGAGGGTAAACAGAATTGTATGCGACATACATCCCCTCCGGGCCATATCCGATGAGCGGGCGTAAAAAGTTGAAGCGATCTTTTTCCCCATCCGGGTACTCAAGCGGTTCATGAGGAGCAATCAACTCAGCCGCCCCTTGCCAGATTAATACACGCACAAGCCCGGTACCTGAATCCAATTCGAACACATTCCCCAACCGTCCCAACCCCGAACGGCCTTTCAATCCCGCAAGCGGCCCATTGGGGATACTAAACACGATGAGAAAAACCAAAACAGCCCCAGCAACTCCCATTATCCCCAACGTCAACCAACGTTTTTTCCAGTATAGGGAGAGCAAGAGCAACATTACCAATGAGCCAGATAACCACCCCAGCAACGGTCCCCGGCTGCCACTCAAATACAAGGCAATCAATTGAATGGCGAGCGTGAACACGTAAATGGTTCCGCGCGCAACATGCTTTCCCACCCCATTCTCGTCTTGAAGAATGGCTGTAAATGACTCGACGATCTTGCCCAGCGTCAACGGAAATGCCAGGATCAAATAAGCCGCCACAAAGATCGAGTTCCCCATATTCGCCGCGATCCGGCGGCTCACATCCCCACCCCAGGGAACGGGATCAATCTGAAAACGCTGTAAAATGCCATACAACCCGATGGGCAAGCTAGTCAGAATGACCGTCAGAATAATCCGCTCAACCTGTTCACGGCGACGTAAATTTGCAGCAAGCGACCCAAAGATAGCAATATAAGAGAGGGTTGTATAGGTTCCCTGCAAACGTTGATAGGATCCCCAAAAACTGACTCGCGGTGTGACCGAAAATATCGTCGCAATCAAGATAACCCCTACTAACCCGGCAACCTGCCAAAGCAAAGGGGTTTTTCGGAACGTTTGTAGCCAGCTTGCCCCTTCCTCACGTTGCATTTCCCCCAAAATACCGCCTTGTTCGACCAACTTAAGAAGCCACGCCCCCAAAGAAACCAGGGCCAGACTACGGAGCAGCGTCAGTTTATCTGGCTCAAAGATGCGGCTGGAATAAATATCAAAAAAGACTGGCACAACAACCAGTGCAGCCAGCCAAACAGCTTCCATCACACCATCGCAAAATTTACTAAGTTTGGTTGACATAAATTCTTCGTAATTACTCACGGATAATCCCGAAAAAAAGGTGTGTGAAGGGGTGTACACCCCTTCACACACCTTTTTTTCGGAGAATCTCTACTCCAGGTGAGTAGATACAATTCTTCTGTCCAGAAGTGTTTGCGCTACCATAACATAGAATAAGATCGTTATCAAGAGGCTATCAAAAGTGTCAATTCACCCAGCACTTCGGGGGTCAGCGCCCCCATCCCGGCTTGAGACAGGAGTTGATCAGCAATGTCAAAGTTCAAGGCGATGTGTCCGGTTCGGTGTGCATCGGAGTTGACGACCACACCCCGCCCGCCTTCTTCTTTATACCAGCCCAGCATTGTCATCAGATGTTCGCGCCAGGTTGGACTCATCGCCAGATGGCGGGTATTCAACTCAAGGGCGACGTCGCTCTTCATCACGGCCTGGAAGGCATTGCGAATGGTGTCTTCAATGGGGTATGGGTCAAAGGGTAGGCCAACCAGGGTCGCACGCCACAATATCCGGTCGAAATGAGCAAGGATATCTATGGGGTATTCCGTGACCAGGCGACGAATTTCGTCAAAGTAATCGGCATAGACCATGTTCAAATCACGGCCCTTGAAAACGACTGTATCGTGGATATTGACATCATACAACCAGTGAACAGAGCCAATGATGATGTCAAAGGGATAATCGCCAAGCAGTGAATCAAATTGCCTGGCATACAGATGTGGGTTGCCAAGTTCGATACCAGTGTACACCTGTAAACCCTCGGAAGCGTACTTCTTCCGGCAGGAGAGCATGGCGTCAAAATAAGGCTCAATGCGCGGGAAACCGTTTTCGCCATTGTGCCATTCAGCATGTTCGGTAATTGCCATTGCTTCCAGGCCCAGTTCGAGGCCGCGGCGAAACATCGCATCGGGGGTATCGTGTCCATCATTACTGTAGATGGAGTGCATGTGGAGGTCAGACGTGAATTGTATTTTCGACATTGTTTCCTATATTTGAATAAATCTACAAGGTTTCAGATAACAGGGGTGGATTGTACCCCCTCAAAGTCAAATTGCAAGTTTTTTGGGTTCTTTGAGAACCGGCGGGGAGGCAACCACGGCAAATCCCAAAGAGCCGTTTTTTGTTGTTTGATGGTCACTACTCAAGCTAAAGCCTGGAAATTCCCAAATCCAAACTATTCAGAAATATCGTTCCCCTCTGATCCAACTGCCCATCCAGTTCAAACACCATACTCCGCACGCGCACATCGCCAACGCGCGCATCTAAAGGCCGTTGCAACGGTGAGGGATAAACCAGATATGCCTCACCGCATTCCTTCAAATCCGCATACCCCGCCGCCTGAAACACATCTTCCGGCGCGGGATGATCGGGGGATTTGTACTTCGTATCCAGCACCGCCAATGTGCGTCCACTCGCCCGCTCGTACAGCACCAAATCCACCCGCGCGTACAAATCTCCGGTATCTCCAATCTCCAATCTCTCCTGCACCCGCAGGGAAACTTCATCCGGCAAATGCTCTCGCAGCCACTCCGCTACGAACATCTCAAACAACCGCGCCATATCCACCAGGAACGGGATCGTCGGCTGATCCCCGGCAAGATGCTGAGGACCGGAATTGTCCAGGAAAAAACGGCACAATGCGTGCAGACCGCGATAGTCCTGGTTCAGGCGGGAGTATGTGCGCCCCGCGAGGGTTTGCACCCCGGTTGGGGTCAGGGATATCGCACCCGTGAGGAGATGGCACGCCGCACGGATGGTGGGCGCCACGCGCGGCGTGAGCAATCTGCTCCGGGCGATGGTGTGCAATGTCCAGGCCAGAATTTGGTTGTCCTCGATGTTGGAGGTATGCTCGTGGAAATGACATTCAAGGGATGACGGCGGAAGGAAAAGGGCTTGCCCTGAACGGTGTCGAAGGGATGACGGACGGAGCATGAGGCGACCGCGGACATATGGGAGGTGCTCTGTTTTGGGTACATACGCCCGATAAAATCCCTGCCGCCCCCGTGCCAATACCCGCCGCGCCAGGATGTATGCCAATTGCTCATAAAATTCTCTCACCGACGCGCTCCGGTACAGGCCGGAGTCCAGAAATTCCCCCAGCTGGTAGGCGTACCCCATCATCCCAAACAGGTTAGCAAGGGATATTTTCGGTTCCAGAAAGAGGCCAAAATCCCGGGCAAGGGGAATGTACCCCGCCCAACCCTGATTCGTCAATTTCCATGCGTCGTCAGCCAACCCTGGCGGCTCGACCTGCACTTGTTTACCATACTGCCGGTACAGCCTCATCCCCACCTCGTCAGAGAGTTGCTTGCGCGGGATACGTGTAGTTCGGTATTCAGAGAGACTGAGGAATGGCATGAGAAAATGGATTACCGTTTTTTGGCACTTCTGTTTTTAGCGGGAAATTCTCCCACCCCGTTAATTACGGAAGACTCCATTTTTCTTTCGGCGAAATGCCGTTAGAAAAACGAGCAAAGCTGCACCGCAAATGGGCAATCCGGGTTGAGCAGGGATTGGCATGGGAGTGGAGGTTGCTGTGAGCGTGGGCGGAACGGGAGAGGCAGTCGGGGGTGGGGTATTCGTTGGGGCCGGTGTAGCGGATGGCATCAGGGTTTCTGTGGGGTCAGGGAGGGTTTCCGTGGGAAGCGGTGTATTAGTCGTTGTTGGCTCGATGAATGGGGTAGCGGTCAAGTAGTGGATGATAAACTCACCATCGTTTATCTGCACTGCTTCCGGGATAGCGTAAGAAATCTCTGTTAAAAGTTCAACCGCAACGGAGTTGCCTGGAGTGAGAGTCAGTGAACGATCGAGCAGTTCTAGAATCTGGATTAATTCAGGTATTTCGGATTGGTCTGAAAAATAGACATCGTAATAATAATGGTTCCAAAGCAAATCGGCATATCCTGCATGCCACAAAGCATCGTCCGGGAGCAGCATGATGGCTTGTTCGTAAGCTTGCTGGCTGAGGAGATAAAGTTCCTGGCCTCCTACGTCCTCTCTCAGCCCGCGCCGTAACCGGCTGATTTCTTTGTAAATTTTTCCGAGCCGTCCCCAGGCTTCGCCATCCTGCGGGTTGTTGGTCACATTCTCTTGTTCAATGAGAACTTTCTGCCAGGCCGAGGGCATGACAAGCGAAACCTGGAAATTATCCTGAGAAGTGGGGTCGAGATTTTCAAAATGCCAACGAACTTCGTTCTCTGCCAATATCGCACCCGAAGAAGTCTCTGACCATCCAATTTGCTCGTCGAAAATGACGTTATAGTCATTCGCCTGATAAGGAAGACGGACGATGATATCCCCTTCACCAATGGTGTTGTTCCAGCCTGCTCCGGTTTCGAGGATATATTTGAAAGAGATGTAGGGATATTCCCCCGTACCCTCCAGGGTGTAAGCTACCTGAATGAATACATCCTGGCCTGGAGGAAACGTCACGTCGAATTCGGCCCATGGGATGCTTTCATCGTATTCATTTACCAACTCGATTTGGCGTGTGGAAGCCAGTTGCCCGCCAACACGCACTTCCAAACCTGTGATTTCAGGATAGTTATAGAAACCATCATTGGCGGATAGAGGGAAACGCACACCCATGGTTTCCGGTTCCTCCCCCAAATTATGCAACGTAAAATCGGCCGTAACCCGTGCCTGTCCCAGACTCCCGGAAGGGGCAATGGCCGTAACATCAATCAGCACAGTTTCGGCGATCATTCGCACCCGTGTTAATTCACTTTCCGGCAAAGGATTGACTCCGGGCGGCTGTTCCGGCGGGGCGATATCTGCCCGGGCGGGTGCGGGGAAAAGTAACACAGCAAGGAGAAATACAATGACAACAAAGCGCAAGAAAACTGTTTTGAGAGAGAGCATACTTTGTTTACCTGCCCATATTGCCTGCTTTTAAACCGAACCTCTCCCACCGGAAACCCTCGACCGTCTCCGGTTGATCGAAGAAATACTCTTCCAGATACGGCTCGATCTCCGTGCGCCAGATGTCTTCGATCTCAGCAGGCAGGTTAGAGCGCAGGAAGAATGACTGGCCGAGGGCGAAGTTCGGGTCTTCGATGGCGGCGTTGACGCGTTGGAGGAGCGTGATCAGGTTTTCGACAGGAAAAGCGGTCTGGTGGCGGGCATGGTAGCGGCGCAGGACATCGAAGTTCGGGGGGAGCACGAGGAACGCAAACCGGCGGCGCAAGGCAAAATCCACCAATGCAATCGAACGGTCGGCAGTATTCATTGTGCCGAGGAGACGGACGTTAGCGGGGATGCTGAACGTCTGCCCGCTGGCGAGGGTGATCTCCCGGTTGCGGTATTCGAGGAGAACCATCAATTCACCAAACACGCGAGAGAGATCGGCGCGGTTGATCTCGTCAATGATCAGGACGCAGGCTCCAGTCCGGGTGCGGGCGCGGGCACAGAAATCGAGGAAACGGCCGGGGGCGAAGGTGAAGGTGTAGGTGTAGGGCGAGGAGGGGTGT
>DATDOR010000680.1:0-5413 GCA_035293165.1 Anaerolineales bacterium
ACCTGATCCAGAAACGGCGGGGGGTTCTGTATTCCCTGTGGATACGGCATCGCCCAGGCCAAAGTCCCACCATATTGCATGCGCACATCGTTCAAGATCGCCCGCCAGCGTTCTTCCGCGTTGTCCGGCACATTGGACGAAAATCCATCGCTCATAAATCCATTGGGTAGTGCAGGGTTGAGCCAATCCCCGCCCAAAATCAACATTCCCACACTATTCTTTTGTGCAAAGCTGGCATGGTGAAGCGCGAATGTCCGGTAAGCTGTAAACCAATCTTCCCACCAGACAAAGTCGCGCGGGGTCGATTCCCACCATAAATCTGCCGCTTCGCTGAGGCGCGGTTCTCCAAAACGTGGGCTGGGAAACAGGGCTACTCTCAACGCCTGTTCTTTTGCTCGATGTACAGCCGTCCACAAGTCCAGCCAGGGCATATCCTCACTGGGAATCACCTCAAAACTCAGTGGATTGACTTGCACAAATGTCCAGGTTGGGGAAAGCACTACTTCATTTGCGCCCGACTCCTGAACATGGGCAAATGAAGACGGAAGATAAGGTGTCCAGGTCGGATGATACCCGGGCTGAAGCTCTACCCCTGCGAGGAAATCTTCCCCGCGCGGGATCGGTTCTCCTTCCGGCAGGAGCGCGGACTCGTCCCCGGCGGGGGGTGGGGACCATTGCCACCCGCTAACCCTATCCTCGACCGAGGAGAAATCCGAACCGAGCACCACAGGCCGTCCAGCAGCTGGTTCTCCGACGGTGTCCACATCATCTGCGCTTCCGCATTGATCGTTCCGGCAATACCGGTACGTCACATTCCCCAACACATCCAGCGGACTGGAAAGCAAATAAACCCAATGATTGGCTTCCAATTTCCACATTGGAAGCGGCTGTGTCCATCCCCAGGGATTCAGTTGGAGTGAAACGGTGTCTCTGGGCGGGGTGTCTGCAGGCACAACCACATCAAACCAGACCGGGCCTTTTCCCACCGAATACCAGGTTCCCACCGTGTCATTGAGAATCAAGCCCTGAGGGGGAATTACGACCTCACGCAAGGGCACGCCCCCCGAGAGGGTCCGCTCGGCATTCCAGAAGCCATCCCCCAATGTGTATTTGTAGCGTAGAAAGGTTCCAGCAGGGAGTCTGATGGTCAGGTGGTACGTTCCGTCCTCTTGATAAGCCATCACCGGCATCCGTGCAGCAGGCACACTTAACCCACCGGAGAGGTTGGCAAACGTATTTCCAAATTGGTACAGGTTTCCCGCAATACGAACCGGGATTGCTGGAATGGTGTCTTCGGGGACTGTCAAATGAAAGGTGACATCAACCAGCGTCGTAGGAGTGACGCTGAACTCTGCCGGGGTAGTGGCATATTCGGCCACAATCGCCCCCTGCTGAAAGGTGTGATAGGTGCCGTCGAGTGCGTAAGCCACCATATTGTGTGTCCCAACCGGCAATTCTTCGAGCCGGAACGTGCCGTCCCAGGCGGTTAACGTTTGCCCACCTGCTGCGGTGATGAGCAAGTTCGGAACCGGCTGTCCGGTGGCGCCATCCGTTACTTTGCCTGCAATGCGCCCCACGGGCAAATCATAGGTTGTATCGTTCCAGCGCGTGACGACATCATGTGCCAAAGACGGCCCGTCCACTTTGAATAACCGGTAACGCACCGCGCGGCCATTGGCGATGTGTTCTTCAGCGGTAACGTTGGCTTGACGCGTGTATCGATATTGCACCACCGAGCCGACCGGCAGGTCAATCGTTACCTCGTAAATAAAATCTTCGGTTTCTGTCATGGTATAGCGTTTGGGGTTGATTGCCAGGCCGGTGACTTCGTCCAATAGACTGAGTTGGATTGGCTGGTCGGGAGGGGTATCTCTGGGGATGGTAACGCGAAATGTGACCTGGGTGGGTGGCTGCTCAGGGGCGCCAATCGCCGGGGGCGTGGTCTCAGGGGGAGCCGTTGCGGGGGGTGCAGCGTTGGAGCACCCGGCCAGTAGAAAGAAAACAACGATGAAAGGGAGAATGAGACGTTTTGGCATGATGAACTGAGTCCAAATGGTATTCACTGTCCAGTATACAGTTCTTCCACCAATTGGAGCAACAATTCTACGTTGGGAATTTTCGCGGAGAGGATTCGCACTGGTCGGTTACCGTCCAATTCCACCACCAGCGTCCCGGCCAGGACGTGCAGGCTATGGACTTGCTGCCAGGGGATGCAGCGTTTACCCATCTCCAATTGTGTCCGGTTGAACCGAAGGGGGCCAAAATATACCCACTGATTGGCCTGCAATTGCGCCCGCAATTCAGGAAGCAGGCGGGGAAAACATCGTTTTTTGATCGCTTCAGCCAACCCATGCAAATTGTCAAAACGGTCGTCGAGGGTAATCGGTTTACCAGTCGTCGGGAGCAGGCGTACCCGATAGCGGGTGCGGAGGGTTAAGCGGAGCAGGTGATAACGGGTATCGTCTATGGTAAGCCCTTCGATATGTTTCCAGGGGATGGGTTTCCGGCCCATTCCGTACGGTACCAGCCCTTGTTCAACGATTAAAACTTCGCGCCGGGCGAACCAAACAGCGCGTACAGTCAGGATGAAGAGGGGAATGACTGCCCAGGCTGCGGCTGTAAACCAGGGTTGTCCCCAAGAAACCATTGCAGCACGGCCAAACTGTGCGTATCCCAGATAGACGCGCCACAATCCATATCCCAACAATCCGAGGGGGATGGCAAGGGCCAGGAGGTATAGCATCCAGTCTTCCCGGTTCATTGCCCGGCTGGGGTAGTGTTGTTGGGTGGCGCGGGACATCTTACTGCTTGCTGGCACGCCGGTCTCTCCCGCGCTGGGCGATGAAAGCCAGACCGACACCGATGTAATAGACACCCACGAGTGGAACCCAAACCAGAAGCATATTAAAGATGTCTATAGTAGGCGTAATGGCAGCGGCCAGCAGTGCTGCGATTACAATCGCAAATCGGGATTGTGCTAACAACACCTGCGCCCGGACAACCCCCAAGGATACCAGGACATATACAGCGAGAGGGAATTCAAATGAAACCCCTAACCAAAACATCAAAGCCATGATAAAAGAATAATACGAGTCGGGTCGTGTGTTGTTCTCGAAAATGAAGTTTTTCAGGAACAACACGGCAGGGGGCAATAAGATGAAATAAGCAAATGCCATCCCTACCACGAATAAGAACACGATAAGTGGAATGGCAACCATTCCAAAAAATCTTTCGCGCCGGGTCAGACCAGGCGCGGCGAACAACAAAAGTTCAAATACGATGTAGGGCAAAGCGAGAGTAAAGCCCGTCAACATGGAAACCCGCATAAATACCCCGACGGACTCGGTAATATCAATGGCGATTAATTGATCGATTCCACCAATGGGCCGGGCGAGCAGACTCAGAATATTTTCAGCGAATGCGAAAGTCAGGGCACTGGACAATAATAAAACCAGTGTGGCGCGAAACAAGTGCTTGCGGAGCGCGTTGAGGTGTTCCAGAATACCCCCGGGATGTTCAAGTGCCTTAGTGACTGCATCGAGGACTGGGGAGTCTTCTTCCTCATCTTTGCGGAACAAGGATGCAAAATCGCGGAAGATGTCCACAATCCAGCCGAAGACCAAGCGCAGGAGCCAGAAGATAAAGCGGAAAGGGGCGGTGATGAGGCGCCAAAAGGCACGGAGGCGGGCACGCATGAAGAATGGGTGGGGTCAGGATTCAGTGGGGGATAGCGGATCGTCTGAACCGCGCTGCGCCTCCCCTGTTGGGGGTGGGTCTTTTTGCGTCAGGGTAGGAGGTGCGATGGTGTGTTCAATCTCATCAGGAGGAGTCGTCCACGCGGTGAATTCTTCATTTCCCACTTCTACTTCCTTTTTTTCCATCGCAGTTGGTGATTTAGGGGGGGGATTCAACTGGGCTTCATGGGTGATTTCCCGCCCCATTTTTTTGATAGCGTCGGTTTCCCGCCGCAGTTCTTGACGAATTTCTTCCATGCCGGCTTCGCGCGCCAGGGTATTGGGCAGGCTGCGTAACTTGTCGGAGGCAGTAAAGATCATCCGCCAGGTGGGGGATTTCCATAGCTTTCGCAGGTTCGTGCCCAGGGTATGGCCCAATTTGACCATGTCTGTCGGGCCAAGAACAATGAGCATAATAATGAGAAAGAAAAGTGCTTCGGGAATACCGATGCCTAAGAAGTCCATTAGATGGGTGATTTGAATGTTTGAGACCCTAAAGGTTTATCCAGGGTTCTCGTGTAAACCCTTGGGCTCTTAAGAGTCTTCATTTGCGATTTTTTGGGCCGCTGCCTGCAAAGCCTGGCGCACATCATTTTCGCGGGCTGCCAGACCGCCCAGCACACCGTTGACGAATCGCGGAGCGCTATCTGAGCCGTAAATTTTTGCCAGTTCAATGGCTTCGTTGATCGCCACTTTGAGAGGCGTTTTACCGTACACTGCAAATTCCCACAAGGCGATCCGCAAGATATTGCGGTCAATGATCGCGACTTGATCCAGCGGCCATTCCGAAGCATATACGGCAATGAATTCGTCCAATTTCTCGCATAGAGGCAGCACACCAAAAACGATCTGCTCGACAAAACGATCTAGATTTTTTTCCAGCGGAGTCTCCTCCAACCGGTGTTGGATCACTTCACCGGGAAGCCGGGTTTCGATCTGATCTATTTCGTAAAGTACTTGTAGGGCGATGCTGCGTGCCTTGGTGCGGAGTTTCATGAAGTAACTGCTGAGTTATTGGGTAATTGAGGTATTACCCTACTCGACTACGTGTTTTCGGCTCACTTCTGTAATCAATATCTTCAATATGTATCCCTATCCGCCCAACTTCCATCCCGACCATATCGGAAATCGCGCGCGCGACGTCATTTTGAATCGTGCGGCTTACCTTGCGCACGTTCGTATCCGCGCGCAGTACGATGTACAAATCCACATCCACGCGTGAGTCTTCGACTTCGACACGGACGCCTTCGTGCCCCCGGCGGAATAACCGGTTCACACCGCCAGGCACAGGACTTAAACGGCTCACGCCATCCACGCGCAGGGCTGTCAACCGGGCGATGGTATGGAGCACGCCAGGGTCAATGGTGGTTTTTCCAGGGGAGCGAGGGGTATCGGTCATGTTAATTCTCGATTGTGAATTGTCAATTTTTAATGGTCAATGCCGGATTACACAATTTGATCATTGTTCATTGTTCATCGACCATTGTTCATTGTTCATTGTTCATTGTTCATTGTTCATTTACATCATCGCCAATCCGCCGTCCACACCCAGCACCTGTCCGGTGATGTACGTGGCCTGGTCGGAGGCGAGGAAAGCGACGGCGTAAGCGACTTCTTCAGGGGTGGCCATCCTGCCCAGTGGGGTGTTTTTCAGGATAAAATCAATGGCTTCTTTAGGC
>DATDOR010000681.1:0-5054 GCA_035293165.1 Anaerolineales bacterium
CACCCCCAAACACACCTTTTTTTGGGGAATCTCGCTGTTCACACCTTCGTTGACGAATACAAATTGTGGCGTTTTTATCAGCTTTCGGCCATGGCACATTGGCGAGGGGCCGGATCACCGCGATTAATACCTGCGGTGACTAAGCGTTGAGGCTTTTTGTCCAGAGATGGCAAAAAACACTCTTTTTCTATAAGTTTTGCCAGATATTGGCAAAGAAAAGTTGCCCATTAGGTAAAGAATAGTCCTTTTTTAAACCCTGGGGGACTAGTCAGGTATATTGATCCGAAATCAGTTTTTCTATATATTACAAACTAATAACAAATTGTTAATCTTACAGCAACAATTTATTAACTTTCAGGTAACTACTCGGCCCAGAGCAGTGGGATTCCCGTAAAAAAGGTGAGCGTTGGGGTGTACATTCCCACGCACACCTTTTTTACGGGAATTTCGAGGTTTTAGACTGAGTAGTTACACTTTCAGCATTATTTGGTTTGAGTGCAAGGTGATTGAGCGTAAACATTTTCCTCAAGAGAGCAATTTGAAACGTGTTCTTGTCATCAGCAGTAAAGATATATTGTCCGTTGGGGTTGCGGGTTTTTTAAGCCGCGAGGATGATTTCGAGGTAATCAACAAGAACATTACCGACAACTCAGCTCTTGTCAGTGCACTGGAAGAACTCCGCCCGGTCGTTCTAATCATCAACGAGAGCCTGCTCAAAGCTGACTGTCCTGCAATCTTCGGATGGCTCAGAGATTTCCCGGCTTGGTGTGTGATTGTGCTCAATGAACAGGAAAACCTGTTGCATATTTACGAAAAACAAGAAGTTGTCCTGGGAGGAGCTTCGGACTTGATTGCTATCATTCGGAGATACCCGAGCCTATCTGATATGGATGCATTCCGTTATGAGCGTTCGGCACGCACGAATGAGCAGTCTTTGACGACCCCTACCCAGAAAAATCCAGCCTCCATCTGAAACAAGCGTTTCACCCCTGGTTGGTAAATGAGTTGAGAATGTATTCGATATCCTTTCGATGTCGGAAGGGCGGAGCATGGAAAAAACCAGGATATAATCAGTGAAACCGTTTTTGTAGAAGGAGTTCGATATGAATAGATTGAAGGGATTCTTGTGGCTAATTGCGGCTTTTCTATTCGTGGGGATTTCCGGTACGCTTAGCCAGACCAGTTCTGGAACACTGATTGAAAAAGGAACCGTAGAGGAAATTCGCACACTGTTTCCCAGTGAGTGGGGTGTTCCACATCCAACCGGCCTGTCCTACTCGCTCGACCTCGATTACCTTTTCTTGCTAGAGAAACACAATTTTGATCAAGAGCCAGCTAAGGCAATCACCGTTACAGTCATCACACCTATCGAGGATTGGGTGAGCACGGTCTCGCTTGAATTTCCCCTTGAAAATCGCATTAACGTTACTTATGATGACGGCAGCGATCGACTCCTGCTGCTCAATAACGAATTGGCCGAATTAGCCCAGATTGAGGTGGGGATTGATGGAATCTTAGACCCGGCCACGCTTGCGCGCGTCGGTATTGCACATCTGGGCCTGGGAGACGCCCAAGGGATGGACGTTGATTTCGAAGCTGGGCGCCTCTTTATTTTAGATAGCACCGCTCTCCAGGTGGTAATTGCAAACCTGGATGCCAATTTTGGATTAGTGTCGAGAGTGGATATATCCCACCTGGATGCTCCCGATCTGCGAGGGATAGCAGTTCACCCGGGGACTCACAACTTATTTGTGGTAAGCCCGACCAAGCACCTACTCTTCGAGTTGACCCAATCAGGCCAACTTGTTAACAGTTACGATTTGGAGAGTCTACACTTGAATGATCCGCGTGGGCTGGATTTTGGTCCCAGCGCAGACTCGACTGACCCCCCCGACACAGTACATCTGTTCATTGCAGATAGTCAGTCAGAAACGCCTATTTACTTACCACTGATTATGATAAAGAATGGGGGTGGAGTCGACGTTTCCAGTGATATCAGGGACCCTGCACAGACTCTAGCAGCGCCAAAGTTTGGCAGAATCATAGAAGCGGCGCTCAAGCCGGCGCAAACGCCTACCTTGACTCCTACTCCCATCAATGGCGCTGTTCGTTTTGCTGTGATTGGTGATTTTGGTAACAACAGCTTAAACGAGGCCCGAGTAGCCACTCTCGTCGCAGACTGGAACCCCGACTTTGTGATCACTACCGGTGACAATAACTATCCAGATGGGGAAGCCGCTACGATTGACGAGAACATCGGTCAATATTACCGTGAGTTTATCGGTAATTACCAGGGGTCCTATGGGCCTGGCAGTCCCAACAACCGGTTCTGGCCATCGCTGGGCAATCACGACTGGCATACGATCACCTGTGCCGGCGACAACTGTACGGGCGCCTATTTTGACTACTTCACCCTACCCAATAACGAGCGCTACTACGAAGTTGACCTCGGTTTGATCCACTTATTTGCCCTCGACAGCGATAGCGGCGAACCCGACGGCCGGGACGAGAACTCTATCCAGGCTGGTTGGTTACAAAATCAACTGGCAACATCTACCTCTTGTTATAACATCGTCTCCCTCCACCATGCCCCCTATTCATCAGGTAAACACGGGTCAAATGCAACCACGCAGTGGCCCTTCTCAGACTGGGGCGCCGACGCCGTATTGAGCGGACATGACCACCTGTACGAACGCCTTGATGTCAACGGTACTCCTTACATCGTCAACGGCGCTGGTGGTGCAGGTTTGTATAGCTTTGACAACCTTGGGACCCTGCCGCCAGAAGCCATCTCCGTTGTCCGCTATAACCAGGATCACGGCGCGATGCTGGTCACTGCAGCTTCAACCGGCGTCACCTATCAGTTCTATAATGCCGATGGTATCCTGATCGACGACTACTATGCGCCCCAGAATTGCGCAGGCAACAACCCCGACCCCACTCCAAGTTCCACGCCAACACCGGCTGCCACGCCTGCGCCCACGGGGACACCCATGAACCCGGCGACGCCGACCCCGACCGGGACACCAACCGCATTGATAGAAGAACTCTTTCGGGGGGCCAGTAGTATTCCCAACCGCATTTATCTATTCATATGAATCATTACCAAGATATACAAGCGACCCAACAGAGCTTTCGTAACGCTGACACCTCGGATAATTTGAATAGCCTGCTAGAAGAAAACATTCCCTATGAGCAGCCAACACTGGGCCTCGTCTATAGACTATGCCAGGCGTTAGCGGTAGAAAGAATAACTTATTGTCATTGGAAAAGTAATAACGCGCTTGACCGTTCGGCCAGTGGTGAAAACGATCTTGATCTCCTGGTGAGTCGGGCTGACATACCACGGTTTACCAGTATCTTATGGCAATCGGGTTTTAAGAAAGCAAAGGCTCCGGCAGAAAAACAGATGCCTGGTGTCCTGGACTATTTCGGTTATGATGAAGCGGGGGATAGGTTGGTCCATGTTCATGCCCACTACCAACTTATCGCCGGTCATGATATGACAAAAAATTATCGCCTGCCTATCGAAAGGTTGTACCTTGAGTCGGCCACACAAGGCAAGCTGTTCAAAGTTCCCGCTCCCGAGTTTGAATTTATCGTTTTCGTTATTCGGATGGTATTAAAACATTCGACGTGGGACGTCATGCTTGGTGGCGAGAGGACTTTGAAAACCACCGAACGACAAGAGCTGGCTTATTTACAGGCTCGAATTAACCAGGACCGCGTGGACGACATCTTGAAACAGCATTTGCCCTATATAGATATTGAGTTATTTAACAACTGCATCCAGGCGCTACAACCAGCCTGTCCCACCTGGACGCGCATGAAAACCGGGAGCCAACTTCAGACCAGGCTTCTGGCAAATGCCCGTCGTCCGTTTTCTATCGATATCTATTTGAAACTATGGCGTCGAGGGGCTTTGGCAATCCGGCGACGTATCTTCAAATCCTCGCCCAAATATCGTCTGGAAAGTGGGGGAGCCATGATCGCCATCGTTGGTGGGGACGGCGCTGGCAAGTCAACGGCGGTGGATGGGCTATACGATTGGCTTTCGAAACATTTTGAAATCTCCAGAGTACACATGGGAAAACCTGCCTGGTCTTGGACGACGATTGCGGTTAGAGGAATCCTCAAGATTGGCAGCTTACTCGGCTTATATGCGATGCCGTCATCTGCTCAAAAAACGCTTAACCAGAAATCTCTGGTATCTCCAGGATATCCCTGGTTACTGCGAGAGGTTTGTAGAGCCCGTGATCGCTTCCGAACCTATGTCAGGGCCCGACAATTTGCAGCCAATGGTGGCTTGGTCATCCTCGATCGGTTTCCTGTCCCTCAGATCCGGATCATGGACGGACCGTTAACGGCTGAATTTTTAAGCCGGTTAGCAAGCGCACCGCAATCTGGCCAATTTACAAGCCCGCGCCGAGATGGTCGGCTGGCCAGGCTCCTCGTACAGCTAGAGGAACGTTACTACTACCCATTTGTGCTCCCTGAGTTACTGATCGTACTCCGGGTAGATCCGGAGATTGCCGTTCAGCGAAAGACCGATGAGGATGCAATCTCTGTGCGCGAGCGCTCTACAGAGATATGGAAGCTGAACTGGGACCACACGGGCGCTTACATCATTGATGCCAGCAAATCCAAATCAGACGTGTTGGCTGAGCTTAAGGCTCTCACTTGGTCAGCACTGTAGATGAAGGAGATGCCAAATAATAAAGCCGTCAGGCAAAAATCCCCGCTCATCGTGGAGTTGGTTGGACCCGCAGGCGCAGGCAAGACGACACTTTCTCGAACGCTAAGCCAACGTGATGAAAAAATCCGGGTGGCGGCTGATCTTAAACTTCGAAAAAAGGAGCACCTCCTCGTATTCGCCGGCCATGTTCCCTCCATGTTGCCACTATTCCTTCATCACAGTCGCTCTAGCAGATGGTTTTCCTGGGATGAGATTAAGGCAATGGTCTATCTAGAGGCCTGGCCTCGTGTTCTTAGACAAGAGGCCTCGAACCATGAAACGGTTATTCTTCTGGATCACGGGCCGATTTTTAAGTTAG
>DATDOR010000682.1:0-5439 GCA_035293165.1 Anaerolineales bacterium
ATGACATCCAGCACGATCAGGTCGGGGGTCTCACCCTCGATCTTTTCGAGAGCTTCCTCGCCATCTCCGGCAGTCAGGGTAGTGAAACCGGAGCGTCCAAGGAAGGCAGCGAGGTTGGTGGTAATATCTTGTTCGTCGTCAACAAGGAGGATTTTGGGTTTGTCGGTCATGGGAGGATTTTAACGCAAAGCAGTCAGGACGCGAAGGTGAAAAGGGAGAGGGTGATGCAGAAGGATTAAGGCAGTTGGGGGAGGCGGTTGCGAGGTGGAAGAGAACGTCGGGGGAGATCTCCTGGAGAAAGGCGCGGATACGGCCTTCATCGTCAAGGGGGACGGCGCCGCGATCCCAGGGGATGGTTGGGATGTTTTGGGCTTGGAGGTGATGGGTGAGGGCGATACCGAGTCCGCCGGAGGAATCTGTGATGAGGGCTTTGGTTGTCATAATACAAATCTATACCATCCCCGTCATCTTCTCGCTAATCTCCCATAACCGTTTTGCCACACTCACATCATACGACACCGGAGAAGAACGTTTTTCGCGGCGTTTGTAGAAATACTTTCCCGTCACCCCTTCCACTTCCGGCGAACTGGCGAGGTAGATCATCGTCTCCGCGCCTTCCTCAGGAGAGATGGCGGAGAATTTCTGGTACAGCCAGTAAAACAGGCGGACAAGCCAGAGCAGACCGTGGAAGTTATTGTAGGCAAAATCGGTGGCCACAAAGCCAGGGTGGAGGGCATTGGCCGTCACGCCCGTTCCGTTCAATCGCCGGGCCAATTCATAAGTGAACAGCACATTCGCCAGCTTCGAGCGGGCATAGGCGCGCCAGGCGCTATAACTGTGCCTGATTTCGATATCGTTAAAGTCCATCTCTCCACTCATATGGGCAGCGGAGGAGACGTTAACGATTCTGGCAGGTGCGCTGGCTTTGAGCACGTCCAGCAACAGGTGGGTGAGCAGAAAATACCCCAGGTGGTTGAGGGCGAAGGTTTTCTCAATCTCGTCTACGCTCAACTGGCGGGTGAGAAAAACAGCTCCCGCGTTGTTTACTAATACGTCCAGCCGGTCATATTTCTGGCGGAAGGATTCAGCCAGGGTATGGATTTGTGCCTGGGAGGATAGATCGGCAATGAGAAATTCAACGTTGGAATTGCCAGTTATTTCGCGGATGCGAGCGGTGGAGACTGCGCATTTGGCCGGGTTGCGCCCCACGCCGACGACGGTTGCACCCATTTCGGCCAGCTTGAGCGCGGTCACTTCGCCAATTCCGGCGGTCGCCCCGGTAATGAGACAGATTTTATTTTTCACAGGTTTCATTGGATGCAGTCCTACACGGATGAACGCGGATTTTTTCTATCCGCGCAATTCCGCGTTTATCGGCGTCTCATAGTTTGAACTACCAGATAAAGCAGCAAACCAAATGGCCCGGCCATGAGGACAAAGAACAGAATGGGCGAGGCAATCCAGGCGGACGTACCTTGCTCCCGGCTGTCCAGGTAGGCCCACCGCCCGACGAACAAGTCAAATGCCAGGAAGTGCGCCCAGCCGACGGTAGCTCCTGTGGGATCGCCAAGCAGCGCAGCGATCCCAGAAAGGGAAATATCAAGCGGGGCACCGGTAAAAAAGTTGATGTGTGAGACCAGAAGCGCGGCATAAATCACCGGCAGGACAGCAACCGGCCAGACGCTACTCATGATGCGTTTCGTCCAACGCCAATGCGGAGCGAGAATCATCAGCGCCCAAAAGGGAAGGACAAAGAGGTTGATCAAGTTGTAAATTGTTTCCATAAGATTAATGGGACACGGATGGTTCGATTTACTCACCACAAGTTTTCAGGATGAGCAGGATTTTGTGGGTCTACCGTAATTAACGAGGTGGGAGAATATCCCGCTAAAAACGGAAGAGCCGATTTTGTTTTTATCCTGTAATCCGGCCGATCCGTGTCCAATGACTAGAACTTTTCAATCAGCTTAAGCGCAACCCCACGCCCCCAACCTTGCCGGAAGGCGAGCGTGACCCACAACGCGCCCACCTGATCCACAATCTGGATGCGGTCGTTGTCCCCAACCCAGATGGGGCGGAGGCCGACTTCCCCGATCAGTTTCTCGACGCGGGCGCGGATATCCCCGTCCGGGCCGGTGTAAAAATGATCCGTTTGTACGTCCCCCGCCATTGGATTGTCGAAGTGCTCCCAGCCGAGGGAGTTGAACGCGCGGAAGATATGGGCGTTCGGGGCGGCGGCTTGCAGAGCGGCAAGATTGTTGATGATAGGCCCGGCGAAGTTATTTGTCGCGTCGATTAGAATTTTGCCATCCAGTGCAGCTGCGTTGGCCCGCGCCACATCGGGGACTGCGCTCCAGGGAATGGAAAAGAGAATGACTTCGCCTGCGGCAATCGCTTCGGGGACGGGGAGCGCGTGGGCTTCAATACTTGCTAAGGCGGCTTGTGTTTTAGGGCTGTTGGCATCCCGCACGCCGAACGTGATGGTGTGTCCGGCGGCAGCCCATTTTTTGCCAACGGCTCCGCCGATGTTACCTGCTCCGAGAATGGTGATGTTCATAAGGACTCCTTTGTTGGACGGGAGACGGAGGACAAGGGACGGGTCAAATACCGTCTTCTGTCTCCGGTCTTCGGTCAGATTTTGGGGTGAGAACGAGAATGGGAAATTTCCGGCCCCTGGCACGGTGTTCGTAGGCATGGTAGCCGGGGTAGAGTTTGACCGCTTGCGCCCAATAGGTCTGGCGTTCGGGTTCGGTGGTTTCACGGGCCGAATAGGCAACATCCGCCCCATTGAGGGTGAGGATCGCTTCCGGGCGGGCACGGAGGTTGGTATACCATGTTGGGTGGCGAGTACTGCCGAAGTTGGAGGCGATCAGGATCACCCGCTCGCCATCGGGGATGGGGATGAGGGGGCAAGCACGGGGTTGTCCACTTTTTGCGCCAAAAGTGGTCAAGGTGATGATCGGGAGACCTGTCAGAAAACTGGCGGCGGTGTGTTTGCCATTCGTCCGACGAAGAATGAACCGGTCAAGCGACGGCAGCCACCGGGAGAGAAACCATCCAGCCACGTGGGTGGCGGCGAGTCGTTGAATGACGCGCTGCCAGCCCCGCACGGGGGTGATATGGATAGGGAGCGTGTGGGTGGGGTTGATCACGGAGTTAATTGTATCCAAAAAGAGAACCAGTCAGCAAATCTGCAAATCTCAAATCGGCAATACCTCTTGACCTTGACACCGTGTTAACGTGTACAATTCTATTCTCAAATTCGTAACCGTTCACTTGGTGAGGAGATTATCCGAAAAAATGGTGTCCGCAGGGGGTGTACACCCCCTGCGGACACCATTTTTTCGGGTTCTTACCCCCTTCAGGTGGGGGAACTGAATGGTTACCAAATTCGTTCAATTGATGGCAAAAAATCATGTTTCAAATCGGTGAATTCTCCAAACTCGGCCAGGTATCCCCTCGAATGCTGCGCCATTATGACCAGCTCGGCCTGCTCAAACCCGGCCACGTAGACAAGTGGACGGGCTATCGTTATTACACCATTGACCAACTTCCTCAACTCCATCGCATCATCGCGCTCAAAGAGTTAGGGCTGTCACTCGAACAAATCGGCGACTTGCTTAAGAGCGGCGAGCATCTCCACCCTGAACGTCTGCGCGGGATGCTGACACTGGCCCGTTCCCAAATCGAACAGCAAATTCTCGAAAACCAGGAACGCCTGCACCGCGTGGAAGTCCGTCTCCGGCAAATCGAAGAAGAAGGCGCTTCGCCCTACGAAATCGTCGTGAAACCGATTCCTTCGATGGCGATTGCATCCATTCGGGAAACCGTTCCGGACGTGCGGAACTTTGGTGCGTATTGTGATACGGTCTATGCCGAGCTTTACGCGGGGTTGCGCGCGCATGGAATTACCCTCCTCCAACCCGAAATCACCGTTTATCACCAGGAAGAATACAGCGAAACCGACCTGGACGCGGAATTCGCCGTTGCCATACACCCCAAATACCTGAAATCTGCCCCGCTCAACGATCGGATTCAGTTTCGTGAATTGTCTGCACACCCCAATGCCGCCGCACTCATTTATGAAGGCGCGTTTGAAGATATGCTTGATGCCGTCCTATCTTTGCTCAAATGGGTGGGGATGCACGAACACACCTTCGACGGCCCCCTGCGGGAACTCCACCTCTCCGGACCGGCGCACGAATCCGAGGAGGGAGAAACCGTTCCCGTGACGGAGTTACAAATCCCGATCCGAAAAATTGAAAACCCTTGACTTTAACACTGTGTCAACCTGTATCCTTTACCCATAAGGGCGAAGCAATTCGTTCTGAAATTCCAAAAACGATTAGGGCGATGCTTCGCCCCAACAAGGAGTACAGCATGAACACCCACAAAACCATTATCTTCGGTACTGGCCCACTCGGCCTCTCTGTCATGGACGCGTTGGTCGAGCGTGGATATACGAACATCACCCTCATCAACCGTTCCGGCAAAGCCCCCGAAACCCTACCTTGCGGGGTACGCATCCTTTCGGGCGATGCAACCAACCCCGATCAGGTCGCCGCGCTCGTGGCAGGCACGGACGTCGTCTTCCACTGCGCCCAACCGCACTACTACGAATGGCCGGAGAAATTTCCCCCCATCACGAAGGGGATTCTCGAAGGGGCTATCAAAGCAGGCGTCTCCAAGCTGATCTTCGGCGACAACCTGTACATGTATGGCCCTACGGATGGCAAACCTGTTCACGAAAACCTGCCCTACGCCGCCGAAGGCCACAAAGGCCGCACCCGCGCTGAGATGGCAAAGAGACTCCTCGACGCCCACCGCGCCGGGAAAGTGAAAGTGGCAATTGGCCGGGCGTCTGATTTTTACGGGCCGCGTGTGCAAGGATCGGCAGTAGGCGACCGCGTATTTCCTGCGATTTTAGAAGGCAAAGCCGCATCCACGATGGGGAATGTGGATTTACCCCACACCTACACCTACATCAAAGACTTTGGCCGCGCGCTCGTCACCCTATCTGAGCATGACGCAGCCTTCGGCAAAGCCTGGCACGTCCCCAGCGCGGAGACGCTGACCACGCGCGAGTTCCTGAACCTGGCGTATGAAATCACCGGGCAAAAACCCAAGATCAGCTCAATGGGCAAACTGATGTTACAAATCGGCGGCCTGTTTATCCCCGAAGCGAAGGAAATGGTCGAAATCTGGTATGAGTTCAACGAGCCGTATGTAGTCGATCACAGCCCGTTTGCGAAAGCATTTGGGGCACGCCCCACGCCCCACCGGGAGGCCATTCGGGAAACGTTGGATTGGTACAGAAATTTGAATTGAAATTATTATTCCCTCCATGCCCAAAATCGTCCTCCGTGACGCCGTCCTCAACGACGTTGAATCTCTCCTGGCTTTATACCGCCCGTTTGTTATCGAAACCACCGTCTCCTT
>DATDOR010000683.1:0-3493 GCA_035293165.1 Anaerolineales bacterium
AAGGAAACAAGACATGAGCGGAGTACGAGTATTAGTTGGCACTCGCAAGGGCGCGTTTATTCTCACCTCGGACGCCAAGCGCGAACGGTGGGACATTAGCGGCCCTCACTTTGCGGGCTGGGAGATTTACCACCTCAATGGCTCACCCGCTGACCCGAATCGGCTGTACGCGTCGCAGTCCACCGGCTGGTTTGGGCAGTTGATCCAGCGCTCCAACGACGGGGGCAAGACATGGGAGCCGGTGGGTAAAGAGTTCGCGTACGACGGCGTCCCCGGCACGCACCAGTGGTACGACGGCACGCAGCACCCCTGGGAGTTCAAGCGCGTCTGGCGTCTCGAACCCTCGTTGACCGACCCGGACACGGTCTACGCCGGGGTGGAAGACGCCGCCATGTTCCGTTCAACCGACGGCGGGCAAACCTGGCAGGAGCTTCCAGGACTGCGCGCCGTAAAAGGGCATCTTTGGCAACCTGGCGCCGGTGGTATGTGCCTGCACACGATCATTCTCGATCCAAGCGACCCCCAACGGATCTTCGTCGCCATCTCGGCCGCCGGCGCGTTCCGTACTGACGATGGCGGCTTAACGTGGCAGCCCATTAACCGCGGGCTAAATTCCCCCTATGAGCTCCCTGACGCGAGCGCCGAGGTCGGCCACTGCGTTCATAATATCGCCATGCATCCGTCGCGTCCGGGGGTGCTGTTCATGCAGAAGCACTGGGATGTCATGCGCAGCGATGACGCCGGTGAGTCGTGGCACGAGGTCAGTGGCAACTTGCCGAGTGATTTTGGTTTCCCAATCGCGGTGCACGCACACGAGCCAAACACCATCTACGTTGTCCCGATCAAGAGCGACTCGGAGCATTATCCACCCGATGGCAAGCTGCGCATGTATCGCAGTCGCACGGGCGGGAATGAGTGGGAGGCGTTGACGAAAGGGTTGCCGCAAAGCGATTGCTACGTCAATGTCTTACGCAGCGCGTTGGCCGTCGACTCGCTCGATTCGTGCGGCGTCTACTTCGGCACCACGGGCGGGCAGGTGTACGCCTCAGCCGATTCCGGTGACAGTTGGATGCCCATCGTTCGCGATCTCCCCGCTGTATTGTCTGTTGAAGTTCAGACGCTGCCATGATCCGCGTTGTTCTCCCCCATCATCTGCAGACGCTGGCCCAAGCCAGTAAAGAGGTTCACCTTCAAGTTGAGGGACCGACGACGTTGAACTCAGTTCTGGATACATTGGAGGCCCAGTATCCAATGTTGCGTGGGACGATCCGGGATCACCTCACCCATCAGCGCCGGCCTTATCTTCGGTTCTTCGCCTGTGGGGAGGATTTGTCGCTTGAACCGCCAGACACCCCGCTGCCGGAGGCAGTCGCCACGGGGACGCAACCTTTTCGGGTGGTGGGCGCCATGGCCGGAGGTTAGATTGTAGGAAGCTACAAGAGAAATCACATCGATAGCTTAGTTAGGCCCAATACTCTCAAGGATATTAACGCATGATAGCTGAACCCAAAATGGAACATCGTAATGAACAGCCTTATGTGGCCATTCGAACCCAAGTGGGCATACCATTTGGGGAAATCCTGGGGGGATTGTGGGGCGAAGTAATTGCCTTCTTGACAAACAAAGGCATCCCACCCTCCGGTCCTCCTTTCATTCGCTATCTCACCACAGACATGGAAAAAAAGCTTGATATCGAGGTAGGCTTTCCTGTAGCAAACGATGTATCAGGCAATGACCGCATGTTCGCTGGCGTTCTTCCAGCGGGTCGTTATGCTGTGCTCTTATACTTTGGGGATTATGAAAATCTCGTCACTGTGACGGCTGAATTCCTGGCATGGGCAGAAAAGAATAACATCGTCTGGCAAACTTCCACAACAGATGGCGTTGAATGGTGGGCCGGACGCATTGAGTGGTACCCTACCGATCCAGCGAAGGAGCCCGATCCGCAGAAGTGGCAGACCGAGCTCGCCTTTATGGTTAAATAGAGTGCGCTATGGAAAAAATCATCCGAACCAACCTGGATAACCTGTGGTCAGAAGATCGCGAATTGCAGAACAAGGCCTTTTTCTTTGTTCTCGAGGCGACCGATAAACCCGTTGACTGGGTCTACGAGGTGTGGAATGAAATGGTGGCAAACCTGAGCCACAAAGACAACCACAACAGGGCAATTGCAGCCCAGGTCCTTTGCAACCTTGCCAAAAGCGACCTTGAAAACAGGATGCAAAAGGACTTTGATGCTCTCCTCGACGTAACGAAGGATGAAAGGTTTGTTACCGCCAGGCATTGCATGCAAGCGATATGGAAAGTTGGAGCGGCAGGAAAGAAACAACAGACAATTTTGGTGAATGGTCTCGCAGGTCGGTTCGAAGAGTGCATCACGGAAAAAAACTGCACCTTGATCCGCTCCGATATCCTCCAGGGTCTTAAGAAGCTGTATGATGAAGTAAAAGATGAAAAAATAAAGGAGAAAGCGCTGCAGTTGATTGAAACGGAAGAGGACCTTAAATACCG
This sequence comes from Anaerolineales bacterium, assembly GCA_035293165.1. Classification (GTDB taxonomy): domain Bacteria; phylum Chloroflexota; class Anaerolineae; order Anaerolineales; family JABWBV01; genus JABWBV01. The sequence goes on from DATDOR010000683.1 coordinate 2,512, forward strand.
CAAGAAGTATGCCAGTCTCTGGAGAGTCCGGTGAGAGCTTCTTCTCCGCCAGCTCGCCAATAATTGCCTGGCCGAGTACATTCCACTCGCTCCTGGCTTACAGCTACAGGTATTTTGGATCATTGGGATTTCCCGTGGAAGTGTCCAGATTTGGGGGTGTAAGCGTGCGTACGCACGCTTACACCCCCAAATCTGGGGTTCCACCACGACAATTCCTAATGATCCGGTATTATATTATCCTGGAATTTTACTTATGCTGGTAAATTTCATCCGGCGAAATCCCCAACTGGCGAAAAATCACCCGGAGTGTTCCGGGCGGCGGGTCGAGCCCCTCATGGTGAGGGATACTGTGAACTTGTTGGCGGTTGGATTCTACCAAACCTCGTGAGACCCTGGGGCCTGGCGTAAAAATTCACACCCCAGCTCACGCAATCGTTGGGTCAATTGGCGATAATTCATCCAATCAATACATCGATCTTAACTGGAAAATGCAATTCTTCGGTTTCTAAAGCAACCGGAACACCCTTTTCTCGCATTGTGTCTAGCAACGCTTTGGCGACTCCAGGCGCTAATAGCATGATTTCTTCAATCGTTTCCGCCTGGACCAGAAAACCTTCCAGTGCAGGACTGGTTGCCAGGTAAGTAGAATCCTCTACCTGCTCAATCATGACAGGCAGTCGAAATGGAGAAAAAATCAATTGGTCAGCCATTTCTTCCTCGCTCTCTTTTTACTTTTTAAATGTAACACACTTTCAAATCCTATCAATCTGGTGTGCTGAGCGTGACTTCCGGTTGAATCGATCGAATATACTTTGGTATCGTGGATGAACGCATCCATGCCCAGGTCGGGTACGATAGGCATGGAAAGACCGACGTGACCCTGGATTTCGCTCTCATTCTGGATGACTATCACGTCATCACGGGAGCAGCCATTCACAAAGCTCTGGCCTATTTATTGGATCATCTGCCACCAAAGATGCAC
>DATDOR010000684.1:0-5999 GCA_035293165.1 Anaerolineales bacterium
ACCTGATCAGCGAGGCCATCGCCGGGATGTTTGCTCGCCCCGGGCGTTTGTTCCTGACGATCCTGGGGGTGGTTATCGGCTTGACCGCACTGGTCGCCACATTGGGGCTATCGCGCACGGCCAGCAACCGTATCATCAGCCAGTTCGATGAACTTGCCGCGACCCAGATCACAGTCGCAGCGAAATCGTCCGTCACCGGTGTAGACCCGCGCGCGATCCCCTGGGACGCGCCCGCCCGCCTGGAACGTCTCAAAGGAGTCGTAGCCGCTGGAAATTTGAGTGAAGTGGATATTGGCGACGCGCTGGTCAGCGCATCGCCGGTCAAAGACCCCCGAGGGCAGACCGCCTTCAAGATGACGGTAATAGCCGCCTCTCCGGGACTATATGCTGCCGTCCGGGCAGAAATGGCCGCCGGGCGCTTCCTGGATTTGGGCCACTCCCAGCGCGCGGACCGGGTGGTTCTGTTGGGGCCGACTGCCGCGCAACGGTTGGGGATCGTCGGGCTGGAACAATTGCCCGCCATCGCCATTGGCGATCATGTTTATTTAGTGGTGGGGATTTTGCGCGATGTCGCTCGCCAGCCGGATTTGCTGGGAGCGGTGATCCTGACCGAAGGCACAGCGCGCCGCGATTTTGGGTTGGCAGGGCCGGGGTCGGTAGTCATCGAGACACGCATCGGTGCAGCCTCATTGATTGCCCGCCAAATCCCCCTCGCGCTGCGCCCCGACGATCCAACGGTCTTGAATATCGAGTATCCTCCTGAACCTCAGCGCGTGCGCGATGCCGTTCAGAGTGATCTGAACGTCCTGTTCCTGCTGCTCGGCGGCCTGTCACTGATCGTTGGGGCCATTGGCATCGGCAATATTACCCTTGTCTCGGTGATTGAGCGCACCGGCGAGATCGGCTTGCGGCGAGCCATCGGGGCCACTCGCGGACACATCGCCGCCCAGTTTCTGCTAGAAACTTCGACCATGGGGATCGTCGGCGGCCTGCTAGGGGCCAGTCTGGGCGTTTTTATCGTGGTTGGGGTTTCCGCCATTCAGGTGTGGACTCCGGTCCTAGACCCATCGGCCCCCATCGCGACCCCGTTGATCGGCGGGCTGATCGGCCTGCTTTCCGGGACTTACCCGGCTCTGCGCGCTGCCAACCTGGAACCGGCGGAAGCCTTTCGGAATTAAGTTTTTGACGTGTTTCCCTTGACAACGTGGTCAAGACAATACCCCAAGTTTGAAAGCTGATCCATTTACAGGCGTTGGAAAGCCCAACGCCTGTATTTTATGTATACACGATGCACCCACGTTCCTCAAGGCGCCGAATCCAATCCGGTAGGGAGGCCAAGGGAAGCCAGCGCAAATCCAGGCGTTCGAGCCTGGGAAGGTCCTCGAGGCTGGCGGAGAGGGATGTCAGTTGGTTGGCGCGTAAGTCCAGGTAACGGAGATTTTTCAGGTTGCTCAGGTTAGGAAGCGTAGATAACTGGTTGTTTCTCAAATCCAGAGTAGTGAGGCAGGTTAAATGGCTAACCGTTTCAGGGAGTGCCGTCAAACGATTGTCAACTAAACTGAGACGCATAAGACTCTTCAAATTTCCGGTGGTTTCAGGGAGCGTGACCAGCCGGTTGTTTTTCAGGTGCAGCTCTTTTAAGTTTGTCAGATTGCCAATCGAATGGGGAAGGGCGGATAACAGATTGTTGTAAAGTCTCAGTTCGATGAGTTGAGACAACAGGCCGGTAGTTTCCGGGAGGGTAGTTAATTGGTTGTCCGTGGCGTTGAAATAGAGGAGGTTCTTTAGAAGCCCGATTGAGTCAGGGAGGGCATCCAGGTGACTATCGCTAAGGTAGAGGAATGCCAGTTGATGAAGGTGTCCGAGAGACTCCGGGAGGATCGTGAGAGCGTTATGCCCCAGGTCGAGGGAGTGCAATTGGGACAGGCTACCAATGCTTTCCGGGAGAGCACTCAACCGGTTGTTGTGCAGGTAAAGATGGGCCAGGTTTTTTAGACCGCTGATGGCATCCGGTATGGATGTCAGTTGGTTATTACCCAGGTTCAAAATTTGGAGGCCGGTTTTTTGCCAGAGCGAGTTGGGCAGGGAAGATAGCTGCTGGCCCGACCAATCAAGGGTTTGGGATGAAAGCATGGATGGATTATAAAACACAAAAGACGCCCAGACCGGGCCGGGGTTGGTGACCGTTGGTGCGTTTATCATTGGACATTCAAAGGCATGATAAAATCCATTGGTAAAGGATTGATTAATGAAAAAAGGCTCGAAAACCAGCAGTTTCGGCACGACCTCCCGCATCGGCCACGACTCCTCACAATATTACAACTCCAGACTTTACGAGGAACTGCCAGGTGAAAATGGTAATCACCTAAGCGTAGATAATCCATTCCCTACGGAACAAGAAAACCGGATTATTCTCAGCAGCTCTGAGGATATGAAAGAGATTCCTGATAATTCTCTGCACTTGATGGTCACTTCTCCCCCGTACAACGTCACAAAAGAATATGATCAGGACCGCTCGCTCAAGGAATATCTGGACTTATTGCGAAAAGTGTTCACAGAAACCTACCGCGTGCTGGTTTTCGGCGGGCGCGCGTGCATCAACATCGCCAACCTCGGAAGGAAGCCCTACATCCCCCTCTCCGACCACATCTCAGAGATGATGATCGAAATCGGGTTTATGATGCGGGGAGAAATCATCTGGGATAAAGGTGCGGGCGCGGGGGTCTCGATGGCCTGGGGAAGCTGGAAGTCCGCGTCCAATCCTGTCTTGCGGGACACTCATGAATACATCCTCGTTTTTTCCAAAGGCACTTTTTCCCGCAAAAAACCTAAAGACAAGGAAAACACCATCTCCCGGGATGATTTTATGGAGTGGACGAAATCGGTCTGGACGATGAACCCCGAATCGGCGAAGAAAATCGGGCATCCAGCCCCGTTCCCGGTTGAATTACCCTACCGGCTGATTCAACTCTATACCTTCCGCGGGGATGTGGTGCTGGACCCGTTCATGGGAAGCGGTTCGACCGCTCTCGCCGCCAACCGGGCAGACCGGATTTATGTGGGGTATGAAACCGACTCAACCTACATTCAACTTGCTGAAGAACGTCTGGCAACCCAAAAGGAAACTCCATAAAAAATGAAAAATATCAACCCGCGCCAGTGGTCGGCGTCTTACTACTTCTTCTTCTTCGCGGCCATGGCGTCATTTGCGCCATTCATCGTCCTCTATTATCAAAGTTTAGGATTGAGAGGAAGCCAGATAGGGTTGCTGGTTGCTGTTCCTCCCATTATGTCGCTTTGGTCAGGTCCATTTTGGACCGGTTTCTCGGATGCCCGGAGCAAACACCGGTGGGTTTTCAATGGCCTCACCACCGGCTCGATCACAATTGTCACTGGCATTGCTTTCGTCAATGATTTTTGGCTGCTCTTACTGCTGGCAATGATGAACGCCATCTTGTTTGCCCCGCTCCCCTCATTGATGGACAACGCAGTCGTCAGCTTGTTAGGCGACCAATCCAACCAATACGGCCGGCTAAGGTTATGGGGCAGCATCGGCTGGGGGATTTCCGCTCTCCTCGCCGGGATACTGGTGGAACGATTCAATATTCGATGGCTGTTCGGCGTTTTTGCCGTTTTTATGCTCCTGGGCTTGCTGGTCAGTCAACGGATTCCCTTCACCGGGCAAAAATCTGATTCGTCCTTTGGTAAAGGGGTTCGGACGTTATTGTCCAACCAGCGCTGGCTCCTTTTCCTGTCCGCCACCTTCGTCGCCGGGATGGGGCTTACCAGCGTGAACAATTATCTCTTTCCGTACATGGATGAAATTGGGGCAAACGAAGGATTGATGGGGTTTGCCCTGACCATCGGCACGATCTCCGAATTGCCGGTATTTTTCTTCACCGACTGGCTGATGAAACGGTTTCAGATTCGGGGATTGCTGATCATTGCCATGGCAACGATTGGCCTCCGTGGGTTGTTGTATTGGTGGGTGAGCGACCCAAGGATAGTGTTGGTCATCCAGTTATTGAACGGTCTCAATTTCCCCGTCTTATGGGTGGCCGGAGTCGCGTATGCCAAAGAAAGCGCGCCGCCGGGGTTGGGGGCAACCGCGCAGGGCATCTTCGGAACGACCTTGTTTGGGTTTGCCGGAGCGGCAGGAGGGTATCTGGGTGGGGTGTTGCTCGAAAGTGTCGGCGGGCAGGCGATGTTTGGGGTATTTGGCTTGATCGTTCTCGCAGGATTGCCGTTGTTTTTGATTGGCGAACGGTATATGAAACCGGTTCCCGTTACCCCATAATCACCGGGTTGATATGAAAACAAAGCAAGAAATTGTCAGCAACTGGCTTCCTCGTTATACCGGCACGCCTTTAGATGAATTTGGGAAATACATTTTGCTGGTCAATTTCAGCAATTACGTTTACAGGTTTGCGGAATGGCATCACGTTCCAGTTCATGGGGAAGACCGTTCGATGATCAACGCGACTGCGGAGGGGATCACCATCATCAATTTTGGGATGGGGAGCGCCAACGCGGCGACGATTATGGATTTGCTGATCAGTATCAAGCCCAAGGCCTGCCTGTTTCTAGGGAAGTGTGGAGGCCTCAAACGGAAGAACAAACTAGGGGACTTGATCCTGCCGATTGCGGCCATCCGCGGGGAAGGGACATCAAACGATTACTTTCCACCGGAAGTCCCTGCACTCCCCGCGTTTAACCTGCAAAAAGCCATCTCCACGACGATCCGAAATCACAAACGGGATTACTGGACGGGGACGGTGTATACGACCAACCGCCGGGTATGGGAACACGATGGAACTTTCAAAGCGTATTTACGCCGCATCCGGTGTATGGCGATTGACATGGAAACGGCGACGATCTTCACCACCGGGTTTTACAACCAAATCCCGGCCGGGGCGCTGTTGTTGATCTCTGACCGCCCGATGATCCCGGAGGGGGTCAAAACGGAAGAGAGCGACAAAAAAGTGACCGAGGAGTTCGTGGACCTTCATCTACAGATTGGGATTGAGTCCTTGCACGAGTTGCTCAACAAAGGCCTTTCGGTCAAGCACCTGAGGTTCTGATTCATCATCCCATGCCAACAATGCAATTCCACACCCAAATCGAAGTCACTCCCGAAACGGTTTTTGACCTGATCACCGATTTTGGCAACTACGCCCAATGGCTGCCGCCATCGAACACGTTCCGGCAGGTCGCCCCTAAGACGAAACCGAGAGTGACGCTCGGTTCAACCTACCGAGACCGCGGTCCGCTCTCGGTGATGATTGGGAAGGTGATCGCTTGCGAACCGCCCAACCATATCACCTTCGACCAACAGACGAGTAGTCCCCTTGGTGCGTTGGGGGTGCAGATTGATTACCGGTTAACGGCAAACCCCACGGGGACCGAGGTCCAACGCGAGGTGATTGTGACCACGCGGGGCGTGTTTCGCCTGATCGAGGCTCCCCTCTTTTCCGCGATTCGCAAGGAGAATTTGCGGATTCTGGCGAAGATGAAGGCGTATTTGGAAGGGAGGTGAAAAACTCAGGCGGACTCGTCACCTGGCCAGGGCAGGCCTTCGTTAAGTGCCCGCGCGTACGTGTTAAGATCGTTGTCGTCGTGAGCACGCATCTGGGCCAGGAATGGAAAATCACCAGGTGAAACGGCCAGTTTCGCAAGTGGCTTGACCGGAACCAGGCTGGCGAGTTGGGCCGGGTGGACCTTCGCCGGGCCAAAGGGCATCGGCTGGTCGGCAATAAACGTTTTCCGGGGAAACAGGTACACCACTCCATCCGTGTACGGGTGCAGGTGGATTAAATGTTTGGGGATGGAAAAGAAATAAAGCGGAGGGTTAAAGACCCCATCAGGCATTTCAATGCGGATACACGCGTTCATGATTGACATTGGATGCCGGAGACGGTCTACGATGGCAAAATACATCGGCCAGATGCCATCGGAGGATGCATACACGGCTTTTTGCGCGCCGAACTCACGCAGATCAT